>NZ_CEWOCJ010000025.1:0-35775 GCF_982512915.1 Flaviramulus sp.
TTTAATAGATAAATCTTAACCCTTTTTGAAAAAAATCAACACTGTAAATATTAAAAAAATTATACCTACATATATATTGTGTGGATTTGTTTATACTATTATCTTTGCCTTCTGATTATAAATTATTTTGATGATACATATAACATTACCTGATGGCAGTGTAAAAACGTTTGACAAAGGCGTTACACCAATGGATGTTGCTAATAGCATTAGTGAGGGATTTGCTCGAAATGTAATTTCGGCTAAATTTAATGGTACTACCATTGAAAGTGTAACTCCTATATATACTGATGGATCTTTAATTTTGTTTACTTGGCGAGACGACGAAGGAAAAAAAGCATTTTGGCATTCATCGGCTCACGTTCTAGCTCAAGCTATTGGAGATTTGTATCCTAACTCAAAATTAACCATTGGACCGGCTATAGAGAATGGTTTTTATTATGATGTTGATTTTGGAGAGAACAACATATCTGAAAAAGATTTTAAAGCTATTGAAATCAAAATGCTTGATATTGCTCGTGAAAAGCACGACTTCAAAATGCGATCTGCGACTAAAGCTGAAGCTTTGGAATTATATAAAGCTAACGCTTTTAAGACTGAATTGATTGAAAATCTTGAAGATGGTACGATTACTTTTTGCGACCACTCTACATTTACAGATTTATGTCGTGGTGGACACATACCTAATACTGGTATTATAAAAGCTGTTAAAGTTTTAAGTGTAGCTGGTGCATACTGGAGAGGTGATGAAAAGAAACCGCAACTTACCAGAGTTTATGGAATATCATTCCCTAAACAAAAAGATCTAACTGAATATTTAGAATTATTAGAGGAAGCTAAAAAACGTGACCATAGAAAATTGGGTAAAGAATTAGAACTTTTTACTTTCTCACAAAAAGTTGGACAAGGTTTACCACTTTGGCTACCAAAAGGTGCTGCATTACGCGAACGCTTAGAAAATTTTTTAAAAGCAGCTCAAAAGAAAGCTGGTTACGAAATGGTAATTACGCCACATATCGGACAAAAAGAACTTTATGTTACTTCTGGGCATTATGCCAAATATGGAGAAGATAGTTTTCAGCCAATTAAAACTCCCAAAGAAGATGAAGAGTTTTTGTTAAAACCAATGAATTGCCCACATCACTGTGAAATTTACAAAAGTAGCCAGTGGAGTTATAAAGACTTACCAAAGCGTTTTGCTGAATTTGGAACAGTTTACAGGTATGAGCAAAGTGGTGAATTGCATGGTTTAACTCGTGTTAGAGGATTTACTCAAGATGATGCACATTTATTTTGCACACCAGAACAGTTAGACAAAGAGTTTAAAGATGTTATAGATTTAGTACTTTATGTGTTTGGATCGTTAGGATTTGAAAACTTTACAGCCCAAGTATCTGTAAGAGACCCTGAAAACCCTCAAAAATACATAGGAGATGTTGAAAATTGGGAAAAAGCTGAACAAGCCATTATTAATGCTGCAACTGATAAGGGATTAGATTTTGTTATTGAAACTGGTGAAGCAGCTTTTTATGGTCCGAAGTTAGATTTTATGGTTAAAGACGCCTTAGGAAGACGTTGGCAACTTGGTACCATTCAAGTAGATTACAACTTGCCAGAACGTTTTGAACTTACGTATAAAGGTAGTGATAATGAGCTACATAGACCCGTTATGATTCATCGTGCACCTTTTGGAAGTATGGAACGTTTTGTAGCTTTATTACTAGAACATACAGGAGGTAATTTCCCACTTTGGTTGATGCCAACACAGGCTATTATTCTATCAATTAGCGAGAAATATGAAAAATACTCTGAAAAAGTTTTAAATTTGCTAGAAAATGACGAAATTCGCGCCCTCGTTGATCATAGAAATGAAACTATAGGAAAGAAAATTCGGGAAGCCGAAATGCAAAAGCACCCCTATATGATTATCATTGGAGAACAAGAAGAACAAGAAGGAAAAATTACTGTACGCCAACATGGTGGTGCAGATCTAGGGATGATTTCCGTAGAAGCTTTCAGTAAAATAATAAAAGAAGAGATAAATAAAACGTTAAAATCGTTTTAATAAAATAAGTTTAATTTAAAACCATAACGCCATAGCAATTAGAAGAAGACAGGAACCTAGAAGGGTTTCACAAGAGGACAAACATAAGATAAACTCGAAGATTACTGCTCAAAAAGTACGTCTAGTAGGTGAGAACGTAGAGATTGGTATTTATACCAAAGGTGATGCTATGAGAATAGCTAACGAGCAAGAGTTAGATTTAGTAGAGATTTCACCTAACGCCGATCCTCCTGTTTGTAAAGTTATGGATTATAAAAAGTTTCTTTATGAACAAAAGAAACGTGATAAAGTTTTAAAATCCAAGGCTACGAAAGTAACCATTAAAGAAATTCGTTTTGGTCCTCAAACTGATGATCATGATTACGATTTTAAAAAGAAACATGCTGAAAAGTTCCTAAAAGAAGGCGCAAAGTTAAAAGCGTTTGTGTTCTTTAAAGGACGATCTATCATTTTCAAAGAGCAAGGTCAAATTTTATTGTTACGTTTAGCTCAAGACCTTGAGGAGTTTGGAAAAGTAGAGCAAATGCCTCGATTAGAAGGTAAACGTATGACCATGTTTATTGCACCAAAAAAGTAAAAACCTGTTTCTCAGGAATAAAGATAATTAAGCGAAATAATTAAAAACTAGGAGAAGAAAATGCCTAAAATGAAAACAAAATCTAGTGCCAAAAAACGCTTTAAGCTAACTGGTACTGGTAAGATTAAAAGAAAGCACGCTTTTAAAAGTCACATCTTAACAAAGAAGTCTAAAAAACGTAAGCTAGCTCTGACTCATGACACTTTAGTAGACAAGTCGGATGAGAACAATGTTAAATTGATGTTACGCTTAAAGTAACATTCTTTTTAACCGGTTAAAAACAATTTATAAACCCTGGAGTTAGGCAATTTAAAAGTGTTAATAAATTAACCGCCTACTACAAAAAAACAATTAAATTATGCCAAGATCAGTAAATTCTGTAGCAAAAAGAGCCCGAAGAAAAAAGGTTCTAAAACAAGCAAAAGGTTTCTTTGGAAGACGTAAAAACGTTTGGACAGTAGCCAAAAATGCGGTTGAAAAAGCGATGCAATATTCGTATAGAGACCGTAGAGCAAAAAAGAGAACATTCCGTGCCTTATGGATTACGCGTATTAACGCTGGAGCCAGAGAACATGGTTTATCTTATTCTCAATTTATGGGAAAATTAAAAGCTAATGATATTGAATTAAACCGTAAGGTTTTAGCAGATTTAGCTATGAATAGCCCTGAGGCTTTTAAAGCCGTAATAGAGAAAGTAAAATAAGGCGTTTCGCCTATTGTAAAACATATTATTCGCTTAATAAAATCCGATTCTTATGAATCGGATTTTTTTGTTTAAAACACATGCTCATTAAGCTTTAAATTAACTTCTAAAAATAAATTTAGTTCTAGACATAAGATTAAAAAATGTAGGCAATGGATCTTTAATGAAAAAATTAATTGAAGTGTTTCTTATAATAAAATCAAAACGGAAAATAAAAAAAGGGTTTCTCTTTAAAGTTTTTTTTAATCCCTTTAAATTTAAAAACCTAATATTCTTATACTTTGGTGTATTAAATTCCCTGTCTAAACTTGCTAGACAGTATAGTTTAGGAAAATTAATTCCAGCTAACAAAGATGCATCAGTAGAACCCCAAAATCTTGGATTTATTTCAATAATCTTAAATTCGTTTAATTTTTCATCAAATCTTAAATCAATGTGAGCGACTCCAGACCAAAGAAGTGACTTCATTAATTTTTTTACTATATCATATAACCTTCTCTCTTCAACGAATTCAACCCCAAAGGCAGGCCCGAACGAATTATCGTTATTTAAAAAAGCTTTTTGAATTGTAAAAGCCAATATTTCTCCAGATTTACATATTACACTACAATCGATGTCATATCCAGAAATATACTCTTGAGCTAGATATTTAATATTATAATTAATAGTTGAAAAGTACTGCTTTAAATCTAAAAAATCATTAAATATATTCATTCCGCCTCCACCGCCTACACCTTCTAAAGGTTTTACTATAATAGGAAAACACAAGTCGTTTAAACTTTCTAAGTTGTTAAAATCTAATAATAAATTCTTAGGGAATGGTAAGTTAATATCTAACAAATGATTTGATAATAAGAATTTACAATCAGCTATTTTAAAATCATTAATTGTTGGAAAAAAGTTCAATTTGTTTTTTGCCCGTATCGCATATTTATATTTTATAACGCTCTCAATGGCATCTGTAAAAATTGGCATTATAATATCTATATCATGTTTTACAACTGCATTATTAATATTATTTATCCAATCTAATTCATCTTCTGTTTTGGGAAGAAATTGGAAACTATCTATATGCCTAGAATATCTTATGGGACATTCCAGTTTATTAGAAATAATAAAAATTTTTATGTTCTCTATTCGAGACAAACAGTTTACAACATTGGGGCAAATAATTACTTCACCATCCGGAATTAATACTGAAATAGATGTATCAAAATCACTCACTTTTTATTCTTTTTAAAAGTTTCAAAAATAAAGAATAAACATCTAATTGGTGTTAATAAATATAAGATTATTAATCTTTATTCATTTTTATGATATTATATTTATACCTAAAATTTTTATTAAAAAACTTTCAAAAATTTAATAAACTAATATTTAAAATCTAATAAATTATTTATGAATTTATCCCAAATAAAATTAATTGCTACCGACATGGATGGTACATTACTAAATTCAAAACATGAAGTTAGTCCTTTATTTCTCGAATTATATAAAGAGATAAAGAAACATAATATACTATTTGTAGCCGCTAGCGGTAGACCCTACTACAGTATTATTGAAAAATTAAATTCTATTAAAAATGATATTATAATTGTTGCTGAAAATGGAGGAATCGTTATGGAAAAAGATACCCTATTATTATCTACTCCTCTAAAAAAAGAAAACTTACATAATCTAGATTCTGTGATAGATTATAATAGTCATATTCATCCCATATTTTGTACAAAATCAAAAGCTTATTTTAAAAATAGTTCAAACGGATTTATTAATTTACTATTTGAATATTATCCTAAATTTACAGTTATTGATAATATTAGTGAAATTAAAGAAGATATTATTAAAATAGCTTTATACCATTCTGAAGATTCAGAAAAGTTTATATATCCACATTTTAAAAAATTTGAAACTGAATTTAATATTAAAATTTCTGGTAAAAATTGGCTAGATATATCTCATGATTTAGCAAATAAAGGTCATGCTCTGGCATTAATCCAAAAAGCATATAATATTTTACCGGAAGAAACCATGGTATTTGGCGATTATAATAATGATATTGAAATGCTAAAACTAGGTTCTTATAGTTTTGCAATGGAAAATGCTCATAAAAACGTTAAAGATATTGCGAAATTTAACACTAAAAGTAATGATGATTTTGGAGTCGAGTTTATTTTAGAAAAACTTATAAGAGCTAAAAATTAAGTTCCAAAAACTGTTAAAACAATGTTTGTTGATCGACTATAATCTCTATGCTCACATAAATAAACACCTTACCAAATTCCTATTTTAAGTTTATCCTTTGTAATTGGAATACTAACTGAATCACCAAGTAATGAATCTTTTATATAAGTAGGCATATAATCATAACCTTCAATTTATAATTGTAGTAGGTTACTTTTTCTAGAACAACATATAAAATGACTCTAAAATCATTTCTTACTTTATAATCAGCATTTTCATTAATAGTTAAACTAGCCGATGTGTGTTTCATAAATACTTTTAAATTAACAATCTTAATATTTGAAACCTCAGGAATTGCAGCCAAAACCAAGTATTTTATAAAATTAAAACCTCTTTAATAAAACTTAAGTTTTATTTCTTTATGAAAAAAAATCATATTTAATTATTATTTTGTTGTAAAAATTAAAACATAACAATTAGACGCAACCATTTCAAACACTAATCATCTTTATAAAAAACCCAATTTTAAAACATGAAATCTAAATTATTAATACTATTAACATTATTTATCAGTTTATCTAATTGTTCAATTGACAATAATTCTACAAACAACCCTCCTCAAGTTATTAAGATTTATTGGAATTTAATTAACGTTAGTGGTGGTATAGCTGGAGTAAATGAGGATTTTCAATCTGGAACCATAACTTGGACTTTTGATGAACCAACAGAAACATTAACTATAGTCAATAATAATACTAACGTAAATATAGAAGACGGACTAGATTCTGGAACGTATAGTTACTCTATTTTAAATGTTGAAGACAAATCTTTTCTAGTTTTAGATTCTAATGAACTTGGCTCTATAGAACTTACAACAAACCAACTTACTATTAATGAAAACATAAAATCTGAAAGTAATGGGGCTGATGGATTTATTTACCTATTTTCAAGAACTACAATAACAGAATAATTTTTAGGTTTTCTGCTTCTTTTTTCTGGCAGCAGGAAATAATACATTGTTTAAAATTAACCTATAACCTGGTGATGTTGGGTGTAAATCGAGTTCGGTTTTAGCATCTCCTACCCTATGCTGATAATCTTCAGGATCATGTCCTCCATAAAAGGTGAAAAAACCTTTTCCTTTAATACCGTGTATGTATTTAGCTTCGCCATTCGATTTTGTTTCCCCAAGAACTAAAACGTTAGATTTAATTTCATCCCTTGAAAATGAAGTAGTTTGTCCCATAAAACCTTTAACTAAAGCAGTATGATTTTGGCACAACATGGTTGGAATTGGATCCCATTTTGCCGAAAAATCCATTAATGAAAAATAATCGCTAGTTTGAGGAATCATTCGGTATCTGGTCATATCAATCGAAGAAAACTCATAAACTAAAGGATTTCTTTCTAGTGTATAATTTGTAAATGCAAACGTTCTTTTGTAATCAATTTTATTTTGATAAGCTGGGTCTGTTCCGTCGCCATCAAACATAGGTTCGCAAATATCTACATCTTCAGCAGATAAGGCAATATCAAAACTATCTGTAGCACTACACATGGCAAACATAAAACCTCCTCCTACAACATAATCTCTAATTTTTAAAGCAACGGCTAGTTTTTCATCAGACACCTTACTGTAACCTAATTTTTGGGCTAAAGCTTCAGCCTGCTTTTTTTCTTCAATATACCAAGACGATGCTCTATATTGGGCATAAAATTTACCAAATTGACCCGTAAAATCCTCATGATGCAAGTGTAGCCAATCAAAAAGTAACAATCCATCGTTTAATACTTCTTCATCATAAACTGTTTCATATGGTATTTCTGCGTATTGTAAAACCATGGTTACAGCATCATCCCAAGGTAGTTTTCCATTAGGTGTATATACGGCTATTTTTGGTGCTTTTTCTAAAACAACAGCATCCATATTTTTAGAAGGACTGCTAATATCTTCTAAAATACTTTCAGTTTTAGCATCTGAAAGTACTTCAAAAGAAACACCTCGAATTTGACATTCTCTTTGAATTTCATCAGTATCTGGCAACAAGAAAGAGCCACCTCGATAGTTAAGTAACCACTTAACTTTAAGCTGTTTATTTAAAGTCCAATAGGTTATACCGTAGGCTTTTAAATGGTTTTTTTGGCCATTTGCATCCATAGGAATAAGTATATAAGATGCAAATGTATTTATTGAAATTAATAAGAATAATAAGATTATTAGGGTCTTCTTCATAGACCGAAAGGTAATCAAAAAAAATGTTGACTTAAAAATCTTTAAGATAATATTAATTAAAATGGCACATCATTATCATCGTCATCATTAAATGAACTTCCAAAAGCTTGATCAGGACTTGCTTTAAAATTATCTGCTTTAAATGTATCATCATTAGCAGCTGCATTCATTTTTGAATGAAACTCGAAAGGTGAATCGAAATCATCTAAATTATCAAATTTACCTAAATGGCCAATAAACTTTAACCTAATATTTTCTAAACCACCATTACGATGTTTTGCTACAATAAATTCTGCTTGACCTTCAGTTGGAGAGCGTTCTTCATCATCCCATTCATCAATTTTATAATACTCTGGTCTATAAATAAAGCTTACAATATCCGCATCTTGCTCAATAGCACCAGATTCACGTAAATCTGAAAGTAAAGGACGTTTACTGCCTCCACGTGTTTCAACGGCACGAGATAATTGAGATAGTGCAATAACAGGTACATTCAACTCTTTAGCTAAAGCTTTTAAGTTTCTCGAAATCATGGATATTTCCTGCTCTCGATTACCACCATGGCTATTTCCTCCAGTCATTAACTGCAAATAATCAATCATGATAAGTTTAATACCATGTTGTGATGATAAACGTCTCGCCTTAGCGCGTAAATCGAAAATAGATAATGATGGAGTATCGTCTATAAATAATGGGGCCTTTTCTAAACCTTTTACTTTAACATTTAGTTGTTCCCATTCATGCTTTTCAAGTTTTCCTGTCCTTAATTTTTCAGAGGAAAGCCCAGTTTCACTTGAAATCAATCTTGTGATTAATTGTACTGAAGCCATCTCCAAAGAGAAAAAGGCTACAGGAATATTTTGATCTACAGCAATATTACGTGCCATAGATAAGGTTAAAGCTGTTTTCCCCATACCAGGACGTGCAGCAACAATAATTAAATCGGAAGGTTGCCATCCAGATGTTAACTTATCAAGCTTATTAAAACCGGTAGGAATACCACTTAAACCCTCTTTGTTAGAAATTTCTTCAATTTTCTTTTTTGCTTGAATAACTAAATCTTGAGCGGTTTCACTGGATTTTTTAATATTTCCTTGAGTAACTTCGTATAATTTAGATTCTGCTTTATCTAATAAATCAAAAACGTCTTTTGTTTCATCATAAGAATCTTCAATAATTTCGCTAGAAATTTTGATTAAACTACGCTGGATGAACTTCTGTAAAATGATTCGTGCATGAAACTCGATATGAGCAGATGAAGACACTTTTTGAGTTAAAGAAATAAGATAAAAATCACCTCCAGCTAGCTCTAATTTTGAATTTTTTTTAAGTTGACTTGAAACGGTTAATAAGTCAACAGGTTCACTGTTTTCAAATAACTGAAAAATGGCTTGAAAAATGTGTTGGTGTGCTTCTTTGTAAAAAGCATCTGGACTTAATATATCAATAACCTCATCAACTCCTTTCTTATCTATCATCATCGCACCCAATACAACCTCTTCTAAATCAAGAGCTTGAGGGGGTATTTTTCCTTTTTCAAGGTTGATAATTGTACTTTTATCAACTTTATATCCTTGTAATTGGTTGGGTTGTTTCATAACTACGAAAGTAACTAAAAAGAAAGCATTTTAAGTTTTTTTTTAGTTTATGATTGTTAACTGATAATTAACAAGTGGGCTGTTAATAACTCAAAAATATTGTGAATAACCATAAAAAAACTTAAAGCTAATTACTTCAAGTTTTTTTATGGTATGATTTTTAGAGGATTAGTCTTTAAACACACCCATATTTGCATATTTTTCCATGCGTTTTGAAACTAATTCTTTTGGTGATAAGTTTTTAAGTTCATCATATGTCTTAGAAATAATATTGCTAACTATAGAAAAAGTCTTTTCTCGATCTCTATGAGCTCCTCCTAGAGGTTCTTTTATAATTTCGTCAACTAATTTTAATTTCTTCATATCAGTAGCTGTTAACTTTAAAGCTTCAGCTGCTTGCTCTTTATACTCCCAACTGTGCCATAAAATGGATGAACAAGATTCTGGAGAAATTACAGAATACCAAGTATTTTCTAACATAAGGACTCTATCACCTACGCCAATTCCTAAAGCACCACCAGAAGCTCCTTCACCAATAATAACTGTAATGATAGGCACTTTTAAACGAGTCATTTCAAGAATATTTCTGGCAATAGCTTCTCCTTGTCCGCGTTCCTCAGCCTCTAAACCAGGATAAGCACCAGGAGTATCAATAATTGTAACTACAGGAATTCCAAATTTTTCGGCTGATTTCATTAACCGAAGTGCTTTTCTATAGCCTTCTGGATTAGCCATTCCGAAATTTCTGTATTGACGTGTTTTGGTATTATATCCTTTTTGTTGGCCAATAAACATAAAACTTTGGTCGCCTATTTTACCTAAACCTCCAATCATGGCTTTATCATCTTTAAAACTTCTATCTCCATGTAATTCTAAAAAAGAATCACCGCAAACAGCTCTAATATAATCTAATGTATAAGGTCTATTTGGATGACGAGATAATTGTACACGTTGCCATGGCGACAAGTTTTTATATATATCTTTTTGAGTTTCTTTTAACTTTTTTTCAATTTGAGAACAAGTTTCTGTAACATCAACTTCACTTTCCTCTCCTATAATTTGACATTTTTGTAACTGATCTTCAAGTTCTTTTATGGGTAGTTCAAATTCTAAATATTCCATAAGAATTTTATTAGTTAGATTAAATTTTAGTTAGTTCACAAATATAAAAACTTTAATTAGCATAACATGTTAAGTGTGACTTCTTTTTAATTTTCTTCTATATTTTAATATCGCATTTAGGAACACTACACTAATTATAATAATAGCTCCATAATAAAATGATGTACTCATTTTTTCTTTCTCAGGAAAAAGAGTTAAGGCCAAAATAATTCCGTAAATAGGTTCTAAATTATAAGTTAAAACCACAGTGTATGGACTAATTAGTTTCATAACATATACGGCAGCAATAAATGCATAGGCAGTGCATATGGAAGCTAGAATGAATAGGTAACCAAAATCTGATTGACTGATACTGAAAAAATTATTGGAAAATCCTTCTCCGAAAATCAATATATATAAAGAAATAAAAAAAACACCACTTAAAAATTCATAAAACGAAATGACTGTAGCTGAATTCTGCTTTAAAAATTTCCCATTTAAAACAGCAAATAATGATGATAAAAAAGCAGATGTAATCCCTAAAATTATACCTGTTAAATATTTTATTTCACTTTGTGTGATAATAAAAACACCGATAATTACGATGATACCAAAAATAATTTCATACCAAATAATGGCCCGTTTATATATAATAGGTTCAATAAAAGACGCAAAAAAAGCTCCTGTTGAGAACATGGCTAAAGCAATTGAAATATTTGCCTCGTCAATAGCGCCAAAAAATGTAATCCAATGTAAAGCTATAATAATCCCTGCAATTGAAAATCGAATGATGGCTTTGGGATTCGCTGTTAATTTAACTTTAGCAACTTTAATATAAGCCAACATTAAAATAGTTGCTATTACCATGCGATACCAAACTAAAGATACTGCTTGAATAGTTATTAACTCACCTAAAATAGCCGTGAAGCCAGCAATAAAAACTAATATATGGAGATGTAAGTGATTTTTTAGTTTAGCGTTTAGCATTATACAAAAGATAGATGGCTAAAATACCGAAAATGACGTTAGGAAACCAAACGGCTATGATTGGAGAAAAATCAGATTGTTCTGCCATTACACCAAATATTTTATCAAAAAAGACAAATACCATAGCTATACATATACCTACCGCGAGATTTACTCCCATACCCCCACGCCTTTTAATAGACGAAACAGCTACCGCGATAATGGTTAGAATAAATACAGAAACAGGCAAACTCCACTTTCTGTATAGCACTAACTTAAAACGCCCTACGTTTGATGAACCTCGTGCTTCCTCTTTAGCAATAAAATTTTTTAAATCGCCATACATTTTAGTTTCAGCAGCATAAATTACAGGGATTAAATCTTCTACATCGAAATCAAAAAGGGTATCTTTTGTTCTAATGATTTCAAGTATATCTTCATTCGCTCCAATATCACGTTTAACATAATTAGTTAATGTATAAATGGTATCTTTTTCAGAGTATTTAATACTGCTAGCTGTAATTTTAAATTTAAGATCATTGCCATCAAAATGTTCTAACGTAAAATTACTACCAAGCTTATTTTTAACATCAAAACTACTTACATAAATAATTTCATTATCATTGATCTGTCTAAAAACATCTGTACTTTCAACAGCACTTTTTCCAGTTTTAAAATATTTATAACTAAAATCATTAAATCCTTCACTGGCTTTTGGCGCCAAAAATAATCCTAATAAAATTGCTAAAAGTGCAACAAAAGAAGCCCCTATCATGTAAGGTCTTAAAAATCTTGAAAATGAAACTCCAGAACTTAAAAAAGCAATTACTTCAGTATTATTAGCGAGTTTAGAAGTAAACCAAATTACAGATAAAAATAAAAACAGAGGAAATAGAAGGTGCGCAAAATAAATTGTAAAATCTAAAAAATACAAAAGAACTTCGTCTATAGGGACTTCATTTTCTAAGATTTTACCAATTTTCTCAGCTAAATGTACTGTTATTCCAATAGGAATAAACAATAGTAACATCATAAAAAATGTAAACAAATATCGCTTTAATATGTACCAGTCTAAAATTTTCATTTAATATTATAAACGATTATCCATTTGTTTAACCATTTTATCTTTCCATGTTCTAAAATCTCCTGCTAATATATGTTTTCTAGCCTCCCGAACCAACCATAAATAAAAACCTAAATTATGAATAGTAGCTATTTGTTTTCCTAATAGCTCATTAACAGTAAATAAATGTCTTAAATAAGCTTTACTATATTCCGTATCAACAAAAGTAATCCCCATTTCATCGACTGGTGAAAAATCAGATTCCCATTTTTTATTTTTAATATTTATAGAACCATAGGCTGTGAATAACATACCATTACGTGCATTACGAGTTGGCATCACACAATCAAACATATCTATACCTAATGCAATATTTTCTAATATATTGATTGGCGTTCCAACACCCATTAAATATCTGGGTTTATCTTCAGGTAATACTTCACAAACTACCTCGGTCATAGCGTACATTTCATCGGCAGGTTCCCCAACAGATAAACCTCCAATAGCATTTCCTACAGCACCAGCATTTGCTATATATTCAGCAGATTGCTTTCTTAAATCTTTATAGGTACTTCCTTGAACAATGGGAAAGAAAGCTTGATCGTAATCGTATATTAAAGGTGTTTTTTCTAAATGGTTTATACATCTATCTAACCACCGATGCGTCATATGCATAGACCGTTTTGCGTAATTATAATCACAAGGATATGGTGTACATTCATCAAAAGCCATAATAATATCAGCACCAATTGAACGTTGAATTTCCATAACATTTTCTGGTGTAAATGTATGATAACTCCCATCGATATGAGATTTAAACTTAACACCTTCTTCCTTTATTTTTCTATTTGCTGAAAGTGAATAAACTTGGTAACCACCAGAATCTGTTAAAATATTTCTATCCCAATTCATAAATTTATGAAGTCCTCCTGCTTTTTCAATAACTTTTGTTTGAGGGCGTAAGTATAAATGATAAGTGTTACCCAAAATGATATCTGGATTTATATCATTTTTTAGTTCTCTTTGATGCACCCCTTTTACAGTAGCTACAGTACCTACTGGCATAAAAATAGGTGTTTCTATTACACCATGATCTGTGGTTATTTTACCTGCTCTAGCTTTACTGTGGGCATCCTTTGCTTTTAATTCAAATTTCATAAAATTTTTACTTCAGCTGGTAAAGATAAATAACTGAAAAATGAAAATGATTGTATAAAAAGAAAATAATATCATTCTGGCAACGTTTTTGATATTGAAAACAAAATCTTAAAACGAACATTATGAAAATTTTAAAAAAATTTAACGAACAAATTAGGAACAAAAGTAACGTGCGTATGAATTTATTTTTAACAACATTTTTTTTAACGCTATTTACTGCAACATCAATTGCACAAACTGCAAAGGGAATTGGTCTAAAAGCAGGCTTAAATTACAATGCTAATGGGGATTATTTTGAGTCTATTAGTACAAATGCACAAAACCCTGATAGAAATATTGGCTATCATTTTGGTGTATTTGGTAAAATTGGTGATCAAGTATATTTTAGACCTGAATTGGTGTATTCCAGCACAAAAAGTGATTATAATGATGATAGTTTTAGTATGCAAAAATTAGACGCTCCTTTACTAGTAGGTTTAAAAGTTTTGGGCCCAATTAGTGTTTTTGGTGGTCCTTCATTTCAATACATTTTAGATACTGAATTTGATGGCATTTCTATAAACAGTATTGAAAATGATTTTACAGTTGGATTAAATTTTGGGATAGGACTTAATTTAAATAAATTAGGCATTGATTTAAGATATGAACGCGGATTTAGTAATAATGAAGCCACTTTTTTAGGAAATAATGGCATTGGAACTAGTAGATTAGACACGCGTCCAGACCAGTTAATTTTAAGTTTATCTATAATATTATAAATTCATTATTGTAAAAAAGCCTCGATAAAACGAGGCTTTTTTTAGTTATTTTTATTTGATGCTATTTCAAGTGGGTCTAGATATTTAGGAATGCCGTTAGCACCAATATCGTTAGTTGGATCTCCATCACCATCAATGTCTTCATAAATTGTTAAAATACCATCGCCATCGTCATCAGCATCAAAATAATTTGGTATAAAATCATTATCTGTATCATCACCATCGAGCGTATCAGCATCCGTATTTAGATTAAATTCGCCATCATTATTCAAGTCTTCCATATATGAAGGAATACCATCATTATCGTGATCGTTTTGAGACATTCTATATAATTCAAACTTAAAAATCAAAGAAGTATATGATGCAATATTTGTGGTAGTATTTGCAAAATACCCTAAACCAGAGGGCAAAAACATTACTCCTGTTCCTTGATTTAAATAATCAATTGTACCATCGCCAGATTCAACAAAACTTTCTGCCACGTTAAATTGTGGCAAAACCTTTCTCCAGATTGGTATTAATGAAGTTAAATCAAACGAAACTGGATTCACAGAACTATCAAAAACATCATTATCAAGTTTAAATCCTTCATAATTAACCAAAATATTATCAGCAAAAGTTGGAGATTCAGAACCGCCACCTTGGTTTATTCTTAAAATATAGTATTGGTAATCTGTATCGGCAAAAACTACTGTTTTAGTTTCAACAACATTAATTAATAAGGTGCTACCATCTGGTACCGTTTGACCTTCTGAAAGCTCGGTAATTACAATATCATTAATACCTACATTAGGCAAAAGACTATTGATTTCATCTGAATTATAAAAATGATTACTTAAATATTTTACAAGAGAATCATTATCAGCAACTTGCTGCTCTGCTCTATCTCGTAATTCAAAAACACCTTCTTCAGGTGTATCATCTTTTTTACAAGATACAAATCCTAAAATCAAAATTAAAAGATATAAAGTAACTTTTGTCAATTTCATATGTTGTATTTATTTATTTTAAAAAGCCTCATTTAACATCCATTCAATCAATTTTATATATGAGTAAATTTTTATCAAAGAATGTTTCAATATTGTTTATTTTTGAGCTCGCAAGATACAATTTTAATACAATCTTGCACAACAACATTAACGTAGTTTTTAGAATAAATGTATGCGAGTTGATAAGTATTTATGGTGTATTAGGTACTACAAAACCAGAACAATAGCTACAACAGCTTGCAAAAAAGGGCAAGTACGCGTTAATGGCGATGTTGTTAAACCTAGTAGAGAGGTGTATCCGCAAGATGTTATTCAGTTAAGAAAAGATCAAATTAATTATAAATTAACTGTAAACGATATTCCTGAAAGTAGAGTTAGTGCAAAATTAGTTGATATTTATAGAACAGATACAACACCTAAAGAACAATTTGATGCTCAAGAACTTTTAAAATATTCTAAAGATTATTATAGAAAAAAAGGCGTTGGCAGACCTACTAAAAAAGACAGAAGAGATATTGATGATTTTACAGATGAAAATGCTACAACTGATATCTAATTTTATAGTAATATAAGAGATGGTCCTATTAATCTTTTGGAGTTAAAAAGTAAAATAAGCGAATAAAAATAAGTAATTTTAACCTGTAATTTTTCAATTAATAATTATGAATACTAAGAATAATCTCATACTAAATCATGATCAAATCAATCATAAAATAAGGAGAATTGCTTTTCAGATATATGAATCTAATGTTAATGAAAAAGAAGTTATTTTAGCAGGTATTGATAAAAATGGTTATGTTTTTGCTAAAAAGTTAAAAACCGTACTTCAAAAAATTTCAGATATCAACCCAATACTCTGTAAAGTTAGTATTGACAAAAAAAGTCCCTGGCTTGAAATTAAAACATCCATTCCGTCTGAAGATTATAAAAATAAATCTCTCATACTAGTTGATGATGTTTTAAATTCTGGAACTACTCTAATTTATGGTGTTAAACACTTTCTAAATGTACCTTTAAAACAATTTAAAACAGCCGTTTTAGTAAACAGGAATCATAAAAAATATCCTGTTAAAGCAGATTTTAAAGGTATTTCACTTTCAACATCTTTACACGAACATGTTAATGTAGAATTAGAAGGTAAAATATTTGAAGCTGTTTTAGAATAATATTGAAATTATTTCTTTTGCAATTTTATTTTTTGATTTTTTATCGGTAATAATTTGGATTTCAGATTGATTGTAGAAATAAACACGTTCAAACAAATGTTTTCCAACAAATTCTGTTAAAGCCTCCTTTGTTTCAATATGGGAAATAAGTGGTCGTTTACTTTTTTTATCGAAAAGTCTTTTCACAAGTTTGGGAATTGAAGCTTTTAAATAGATACTTTTTACATTTTCATTTTCTAGTATAAGTTTCATATTTTCTCCAAAACATGGTGTCCCACCACCTACTGATAATATGATATTACTTTCAGCTTGTAACAATTGTTTTAAATAACGAGTTTCTTGTTTTCTAAAATAAATTTCTCCTTTAGATTTAAATATGTCAGTTACTGATGCTTTTTCTTCATTCTCAATAAAATCATCTAAATCTACAAACTCACAACTCAGTTTTTTAGCTAAAATTTTACCAATACTAGACTTTCCGGAGGCCATATACCCTATTAAAACAATAATCATAATTTCGTTATAAATTGATAATTAAAAACATAGACTAATCTTGGACAAAAAAACGAAAATTTCTTTAAAAAAAGTATGGTTTTATTAATTAAACATTTTATATTTGCACCCGCTAACAGAGATTATGTTAGCATTTTTAATTTTGACCTGGTAGCTCAGTTGGTAGAGCATTTCACTTTTAATGAAAGGGTCCTGGGTTCGAGCCCCAGCCCGGTCACAAGAAAAAGTTAAGCATTTTGCTTAACTTTTTCTATTTTTGCAAACTTCATTATTTTGCGCACGTGGCGGAATTGGTAGACGCGCCAGCTTGAGGGGCTGGTATTCGCTTAGGATGTGGAAGTTCGAGTCTTCTCGTGCGCACTTTTTATATTTATTAACCTAGAGTTGTAATCCATTTTTAAAATTACGCCTTGATGGGCTATAATTTGGGACTGTAAAAGTATTAATCAAAATGTTTTATTATAATTAACTAATTTATTTAGAAATAAGGAAAAACAACAAGTTTTGTCATCATAGAGATTTATTTACACCTTAAAATTAATTAGAAATGATTAATGAAGACCTTATTTATAGTTTTGAATGTGATTTTATCAAAAAATATTACAAGTTAAATTTATAAATGAATAAAAAAGAAGTTAAATTTTACATATTAACTAATTTTTTCAAACCTTACCCTAGTTGTTTTTGTATATAACTTTAATAAATTATTTTTGAAATGCTTTAATCTTAATTTTAGGGTTTTGAAATTTGACAAACTAACCACTTGTCTCAAAAGAATTATATATTTGAACATATGAAAGTAGCATTAATTACGGGAATTACTGGTCAGGACGGATCTTATTTAGCTGAACTGTTACTAGAAAAAGGTTATATGGTTCACGGTATAAAGAGAAGATCTTCTCTCTTTAACACAGCTAGGATAGATCATTTATACCAAGATCCACATGATCCAAATCAGAGATTAAAATTACATTACGGAGATTTGACAGATTCCATGAATTTAACTCGTATAATCCAAGAGTGTCAGCCAGATGAAATCTACAATTTAGGAGCCATGTCACATGTTAAAGTTTCATTTGATATGCCTGAATATGTAGGTAGTGTTGATGGATTGGGAACTTTAAGGATACTAGAAGCTGTAAGGATTTTAGGTTTAGAAAAGAAAACAAGAATATATCAAGCCTCTACTTCAGAGTTGTATGGAGGATTACCAGAGAATAAAAATGAAAAAGGTTTTTATGATGAAAATTCCCCGTTTTACCCACGTTCACCTTATGGTGTAGCTAAAATTTATGGGTTTTGGATAACCAAAAACTATCGTGAAGCTTATGATATGTTCGCTTGTAATGGTATTTTATTTAACCATGAATCGCCAAGAAGAGGTGAAACTTTTGTAACACGTAAAATTACCAGAGCTGTAGCGAAAATAGCATTAGGATTGCAAGAGAAAGTGTTTTTAGGAAACTTAGAAGCGAAACGCGACTGGGGACATGCCAAAGATTATGTTCGAATGATGTGGATGATTTTACAAGCAGATAAGGCCGAAGATTGGGTCATAGCCACTGGTGTCACTACAACTGTCCGTGATTTTGTTCGTATGGCTTTTCTAGAAGTGGGTATAGAACTGGAATTTAAAGGTAAAGGTGTTGATGAAAAAGCCTATGTAATGGCATGTAATCTTGAAGATTTTCAATTAGAAATTGGCAAAGAAGTGTTATCGATAGATCCTACATATTTTCGTCCAACAGAGGTGGATTTATTAATTGGTGATCCCACTAAAGCAAAAGAAAAGCTTGGATGGATTCCTGAATATGACTTAGGTGACTTAGTTAAAGACATGATGGAATCGGATGTCAAATTGTTTAAAAGAGATGTTGATTTGTTAAAAGGTGGACATGACATTTTAACACAAGTTGAGTAAATTCATGAAATCTAATTAAATAAAACTTATGCTAATTTACTAAACTCGTAATGGAAAAAAATTCAAAAATATACATCGCTGGTCATAGAGGCTTGGTAGGAAGTGCTATTTTAAAAAATCTGGAAACTAGAGGTTACACTAATTTTATTACCCGTACTCATAAAGAATTAGATCTAACTAATAGTAATGCAGTAGCTACTTTTTTTTCTACAGAAAAACCAGATTATGTGTTTTTAGCCGCTGCAAAAGTTGGTGGTATTGTAGCTAATAATACTTATAGAGCAGATTTTATTTACGAAAACCTATGTATTCAAAACAACGTTATTCATCAAAGTTACCTCCATGGCGTAAAAAAAATGATGTTTTTGGGAAGCACCTGTATTTATCCTAAAAATTGTCCGCAACCCATGAAAGAGGATTATTTACTTACGGATATACTTGAGTACACAAACGAGCCTTACGCCATTGCAAAAATAGCAGGTATCAAAATGTGTGAGAGTTATAATTTGCAGTATGGCACTAATTTTATTTCTGTAATGCCAACCAATTTATATGGACCAAATGATAATTTCGATTTAGAAAAATCACATGTATTACCGGCATTAATTAGAAAAATGCATTTGGGTAAGGCACTTGAATCTGAAAATTGGGAATCTATTTATATAGATTTAAATAATATGCCCATTGAAGGTGTGAATGGTACTTCTTCTAAAGAAGAAATAATCAATATTTTAGCTAAGTATGGCATAAGAAACACCGATAGGGTTCTTCAACTTGAGGTGTGGGGTTCTGGAAAACCTATGCGAGAATTCTTATGGAGTGAAGATATGGCAGACGCTTGTGTGTTTTTAATGGAAAACCGAAACTTTAAAGATTGTTTTTCAAGTGACGACAAAGACATTCGAAACACGCATATTAACATTGGAACAGGTGTTGATATTTCTATTCAAGACCTAGCGCTAACTATAAAATCTATTATCGGTTTTAATGGTGAATTGTCTTTTAATACTGAAAAACCAGATGGCACTATTAAAAAATTAACTGATCCTTCCAAATTACATGCTTTGGGTTGGAAACATAAAGTAGATTTACAAGATGGTCTTTCTGAAATCTATAAATGGTATTTAAACCAATTTTAAATATTTAATACTGGTTTAATTCTTTCTCTGTATAAACAGTACCTTCTTTGGGTTTTACCTTTCTAAGATTTTCAATATCACCAAC
Organism: Flaviramulus sp.; assembly: GCF_982512915.1. Lineage (NCBI taxonomy): Bacteria > Pseudomonadati > Bacteroidota > Flavobacteriia > Flavobacteriales > Flavobacteriaceae > Flaviramulus > Flaviramulus sp. Next base: position 20,217 of record NZ_CEWOCJ010000025.1, read on the forward strand.
ATTAATAGGGTTCAACTTATCGTTGGGTCCTTCTGAGAAGGCATTATTCAAATAATTAATTAAATCCATAATGTCATCATCAGAAAAGTCTGGATTATTATTTAAACCAGGCATTACCATATTAAGGTCATACTTTTTACCTTTAACATGAATAGGCCCAGAAAGGCCATGTAAAATTGTTAGTGCTAATTTTTGATCAGATTCGGTTATATATTCTGAGTTAATCAAGGGTGGTGCTAAGTTCTCTATGCCTTCACCTCCCATACCATGACAACCAGCACAATAATTTTTAAAGATTGTATATCCTTCCGTTCTAGAGTCGGTAGCCAAAAATTCATTATTCGAATAAATAGAACTTTTTATTTGTCGTTCTTTATTATCAACCACTTTATTCAAAGGCTTAAAAAAACTATTTCTATAATAATTCCTTCTCACCCTACTACGTTTTAAGTGCATTAAAAATTCTTCTTCAAAATCTCTTATACTTACATTTAATGCTTCCTGATGGGCTAAACTCTTTTTATGACGATTAGCAAGTTTATTCATAACCTCATATATATTTTCTTTTGAGAATGGTATCCATTCTCGCAAAGAGGCCAAAACATATAAATCAATTAAATCATCATTTTTAGTAATTAAATCATTTAAAAGACCCAAAAATTCATTAGTTTCATTTTCACTAGCCGTAATTCCAAGATGGCGTATGGCATGAAGTAGCACCTCTTTTTCTGAATTGATTTCTATAATATGTTGCAATTGATTAAAACCGAGCATATTCATTCCTTCCAAAGTATATAGAGCATGTATTTGCCCCAAAGGTTTCGATGTGTCGTTTAGTATATTTTGTAATTCACTTAATATACTTTTATCATTTGCAAGAATCAATTTCTGCTGTACCCTATCTCGAACCCATCCATTACCATGATTTAATAAATAAACTAATTCTGAATTCTTTAAGTTTTCAAAATCTGTAATTGTCTTACCCTGTATATTCCCTTTTGGAGTAACTTTTAATATTCGCCCCATACCAATAACTGTGTCCAAACCCTTTTCAAGTATTTTATTTTTCAAGTAAGGAGACATAAACACTTTATCTTGAATAACACCTTGATGCATATCTACGATATACAAATTACCATCGGGAGCATTATTCAAGTTTACGGGTCTAAAGCTTTCATCTAATGAAACCAAAAATTCTTGTTGGGAAACAGCTTGAGTTGCCTTTGTTTTTAACTCTGAAAAATCTAAAACATGTCGCTTGATAAGGTTAGCCTCAGGAATACAAACAAATGAATTTTCATAATATGCCTGCGAGAAACTATATCCTCTATAAATTAAAGGTCCACAGGCAGAGGATGTATTTATCAATAAACTATCTTTATCTAATACACCTTTTACATAACCTCTATTCACAGCAGTTGGCTGAATTGGATAAACCCTTTGATTTTCTGTCAAAACCTGATTTAGTATTGCCTTTGGCTCATAATATTGATTTTTTATAAACACATTTGGCAATACCAAATCACCAATTAATTGGATAGAGTTAACGTTATAATATAATCTACCAAAATTATCTTTAGTTATTCCCCATTGCCCTCTAAATGTCGTTTTTTCTTTTTGCCAAACACCATCTTTTCTTTGATAACGACTACTCGATCTAGCATTGTAAATCCAATTATCCAAATGCATCATCAAACCATTGGATTGATGCTCAGCATTTCTTCCGATAGTATATAAAGAATCTATTAAAGTTTTATTTATGGGTTTATCATTTTCTATCTCAACAAACCACAAATTTGGAGGTTCTGCATAAAGAAGTCCATTATACACCAGCGCAATAGCCCTAGGTAAAACAAGACTATCTATAAATATTTTAGAATGATCATAGATACCGTCGTTATTCAAGTCTTCCAGAATTTTAATTTTACCAATTGGTAAATCTTCCGTACTGGCATTAATATCTTGCATAAAGCCATTAAGTTCAACAACCCATATTCTGCCTTTATCATCGAACTCAATTTCCACCGGACTTTCAATTAAAGGTTCAGAAGCTACAATTTCAAGATTAAATCCGCTTTCAATTTCGTATTGCTCTCCCTTTAAATTATAAGAAATTGTTGAAGGCATTTCAGAGACCGGCTGTAAATTTTTAAAGGCTTTAGATTTAGTACAAGAAATCCCTACAAAAACAAACAGACTTAAAATTAAAAAGGATATATATCTTCCTAAAATCCAACAACAAAGATTTCCTCTTCCTTTGTTCATCATAAAATTTCCAAATTTAAACTAGACTGTTTCAAAACCTGAGTTTGACCTAAGAAATCAAAAAGTAGTATTATATTTTAGTTTATTTACTCAATTATCTCCAAAAAAAACAAATAAATTATAAAACATAAAAAAACACTACTAAACACAATTAGTAGTGTTTTTTTATGTTTTATTAATTAACTATCAATCTTACTTGTTGAACACCCCCGTTACTATCACTGGTTTTTACTAAGTAGGTGCCCGAATTTAAACTACTAATATTTATGCGATACTTATTATCTATTTTACTATCTTTTGGATTTACTGATAATACAATTCGCCCAGTTATATCGTATAAATAAATTTGATCAAGTTCTGTATTATTTCCAGGTAAAATCCAAACATATTCTGAAGCTGGATTCGGGAATAATCTATAATTCTGCAAATTATTTTCTTGTAATGCAAGGGTGCTAATATTTTTAGAACTGTTACTCTTACTAGTTAATGTATTTACAACACGGACATTATCAAAAACAAAATATTCATCAATCCAACTCACTTGGGCTTCTATAATAATTTGTAAATTACTACCAACTAAACCAGAAACATTAAATGTTTGAGGTGTTATATCATTTATTGCCTGCCCAAATAGCACAGGTGTACCTCCATCAAGAGAATAGAAGGCTTTAATTAAGTCATTATCCTCTTTTTGTCCAAAATCTAAATCATCCACATCAACTGAAATATCCGCTGCTCCATCAAAATTAATAATCTCAGAAGTCCATACACCAGATAAAGTAGACCCATTAACCACAAACCTATTATTCTGCACAGAAAAAATGTTCCCGCTACTTTGAGTCGTCCAAGCGCTATCACCAATATCATTGGTGGCTCCATTATTAATATCTTCAAAATCTTCAACCCATGGTAAATCACTAGGTAAATTTTCAACCACATTTATGGTTAAGGTCGTTGAAACTTGCAAACCATTCGAGTCAACACCATTAATAAGCACATCGTAAGAACCAATATCGATAATTTCTGTAATACCAGTTAATTGGGGAGCGTTTTTATTAAAAAACATCCAATTTGGTAATTGTGAACCTCCATTATAGGTCACTGAATACTCTAATTTATTACCTGCATAACCTTTATCAATATAATCTTCCAGTGTTAAATTAAATGGCTGACCTGCCACTAAATAAATCTGGGAATTCGAAGGTGCACTTGGGTCTCTTTCAGGTTTTATATTAATGAAATAAAACACATTATCTTGCCAATCACAGTTTCCTGAACCAGCTGCACAACCACTTCCAATGAAATCTTGAATGACTATATATTCGTTTGGTACAACATTCCCTTTGTAGTCAATAACTTTATAAACCCGTAATCCTAATAAATCAGGTCTATTCCCATTTATATTATTACCACCAGTATTTAAATAGTTTGCCACTGCTATTCTAAAAGGCTCAGATATAGTAGCTGCCGTATCAAAATTAATATTTGACCCCGATCTAGGTAAAATAGATTGATACCAACTAGAATTATGAAAAAACTCCATACCAGCTACAGTTCCAGTTCCGTTGACTTGGACAAATTTTGCTCCATAAGACGTTTGCCCATGTAATGCAGCAATTTGCATACCAATAACAGGTTTACTCGGGTCAGCTTGCACAAAGGCATCCGCTAAAATCATGTCGCCTTCATACCCTAAATTGATGTTTTCCTCAAGCGGGAAATTTGAACTGGGCCTATACGTAATAGTGTTAGGAGGATTTATGGTCCCCGCATCATTTACAATACTTAACATACTAGACTGAAAACCAAAAACATCAAAGACTTGTTGTGCATGAATCTCATTATCATCTTCCATAAATTCTTGAAAAGCACCATGAAGTATTGCCGTGTTTTCAATTACATTATCTGCATTAGAAACAATCTCAACACTTTCAATATAGGTGTTAAAAGCAATTCCCTCTCTTTGAAATGTTAAAACGACATCAGCAAAAGTCCCAGGTGGTATCGTTAATGGAAGTACCATAGAAACCCCTAAATTATCTAATAGCTCAAATCTATAATCATTGGCATTTGAAAGATTAATTTCTGTTACTAACAAATTAGTTGTTCCCACGTTGTTCAAGCGCATCGTATTCGTATCATGTACATTGGCATTCAAATCAGAACCAATACGGTAAAATGAAAAATAGTCTTCCGCAGGGAAGCCTCTATCTGTACCTGGCACCTTAGTCATATTCTCAATGGCCAATAATGCTCCTGAGCCCGCCTCAATTGTGAAATTATAGGTTTCAACAGTCGTATTTCCGTTACCGTCAACTGCGGTAACTTGTAAATTGTGAGTTCCTAATTCTGAAATAGAAAAAGGCGCGGTATAGGCTAACGAAGCTGCACCATCTAGTACATATTCTAAACTAGTAATACTACTTTCATTACGATCATTCGCACTAAGCGTAACCTCTACATCTCCTCTATAAGTATTAGGTGAACTTAAATTGCCTTCAAAATTAGCTGTAACTATTGGTGGTACAAAGTTTTCATTAATAGGTGCGAACCTAATATAATTGAGCTTGACATTTGAACCGCCATCACCAAGTGATAACCTTAGTCTTTCATTAACCACTTCAATAAACTCAGTGTTCTCGAAATTTACGGGGCCGTTCACCGCATTTTCTTGGTTATAATTGATAATTGTAGTACCATTCACATCCAGAATATGATGGCTATCCGAAGCCGTTGGATCTCCAACACTGACATTCACCTGATACGTTCCGTTTGGAACATTTAACAACCAATCTCTAAGTGGATAAATTGCTGAATTAGCATGACCAATTATATTCAATGTTCCTAACAATGGATTTCCACCTCTATTTCTACCATTAAACCCAGCCTCAGCAGGGGTATTAGTACCAGGGAGTACCCATCCAAAGGTAACATCTCCTTGATCAGTGGTTTGAATACCATAGGGAATACCAATATCATCGATATAACCATTAGGTGAATTAGCAATATTATTGGGATCTTGAAAATTGAATTCATAGGAATAAACAACTTCATTTGTTATTTGCAAATTAATGGTGACCACAGCTTCTTGGTAATTAGTGGCTGAAGCAATTAAAGTAGCTGAGTAATTACCTAAAGCTAAATTTGAAATATTGAAACCAATTTCAAAAGGACTTCCCAAATTGAATGTTGATGGCACGACAATCCAATCCTCAGATGCCGTTAACAAAATTTCTGACTCTGTTATATCTCCTGTAGCTTGCAGGGTTATCTGCTGTGGCTCTATTATTCCATTATATAATGCATCTAATGCCATATTTTGTGTGTCAAAAGCTAAAATATTTGGCAATTCACCAACAGTGGCACGTAATAGCGTAATTTTGGCAATACCATCACCTCCTCTATCATATTCAGAAACATAAATATTTCCAGTGTTTGGATCTTCTACAAGATCCAAAGGATCGTCAAAACCACTTAAACCAGGAATTGTCGTATACGCTTCTAAAATATCACCTGATACATCGGGTTTCAATACAATGATATCATCTTGCCCAGAGAATCTTGCTACCATAAGAAGTCCTTGCAGTCTTCCTCCAAAAGCATCAGAACGGTATTCTATTACACCATTCGGAGACTTATTAAATCCAAAATCGTAAGCTGGTTCACGATAATTAGGGTCTGGCAAAACGGTAGAAGCATATTTTACGTTGTCTATATAGGAGGTTTCTGATTGTCCAGGAAGCCCTGAATAAGACATACCACCATGATTTAACACAAACTCACCTCTGTAAGGATTTGGATGTCCATGGTAAGAGCCACCTTGCGATTTAAACAACCAATCTTTCTGTGTACTACCTCCTGTTAATACAGGTGCGCTTGGGATGGATGTTAAACCATCTATTCTTCTCGCCAATGGATAATCGGCTGTACTTGGAGCATTAGGAGAATTTGTATTATTTCCTGCAGTACCATTGGTTGGCATGTATAACCAACCATTAGTATGCCAAACTAAATCGTAAGCATTTCTAATCCCAGAAGCAAAAGTAGTTAAAGGTGAATTCGTTGCATAAGGGTTATATGTTCCATCGGACATTTGAATGCTCGCTATAGGTGCAGCATTAATTACTGAAATATCATCTGTAGTGTATGCACTTAAGGGTAAGTTTGTTGGTAATAAATCTAAATCCAGTTTCAAAACAGCCCCTGCCAATAAACGTTCAGGCCTTAAACCCCAAGCAGGATCAATTTCACCACCAGCGGTATTACTCCCTTGAGAAATATACATATCACCGTTAGTATCAAAAGCAATACTATTAGTTAAATGATCCTTAAGTGATCTTGGAAGATGAATAACAATATCCTCTACAGATTCTAAATTAGGCCCCGATAATTTTGTTAGTTTACCATCCCATTCCGGACCAGCAGTAATTGATGCCATACTATGTGTAACATAAGCCACTAAATTTTCGGCTGTTGCATTTGGGTCAAAGGCTAATCCTATTATCAATCTATTATCATTTTCTCGAGCACCATCTATTGGATGAGGAGATCCCGTTAAATTAGGAGACAATATTTCAAGATTAGACAATGTTCCATCCGGTTCAATATTCCATCTAAATATTTTACCATCTGACGCAAAATTTCCTATGGTGCTTGCATAAAGTTTTCCATCAGGTCCAACAACCAAGCTCGAAAAATGTTCATTTGTAGTGCCCGCCCCTAACTCAGTTTCACCAGAAACTTTAATAAATTCAATATTACTTAAATCAATATTTATGGGTGGATCATTCGTATTTTCTCCAGTCGTAAATTGAGATTCAAAAGGAATAAATGACATGATATCATTAACATCGCCAATTTTATTAACTTGAATATCGGCAGTTAATCTGAAAATATACGTACTATTTTCATTAAGATTATTTATTGGTGTTAATGTAATTGCATCGCCACCTCCTGTATCGTTTGAATTTGAAGGCACTAATGTTTCATTAACTCCATCATATTCATATAAATTAACATTACCGGCTACTGTACTTGCCGTTAATTCATAGCCACTTGGCACAACAATTTCAACATTAATTTGAAACCCATCAACGGCAACATTCACGCTATTATTAGCAGGAGTTACATGTGTAAAATAGGGTGAGTTATTTATTGAAATTTGAGTAATTTCTAAAAAATTAATCTTGGTATTATTACCACCAATAGCATCAATAGTTAGTTTCCCATCTGATACATAAAGAAAAGCGCTCCCTGAGGCTAGCATTCCTGGACCTCCTGGATTACCAACTGGCACAAATTGATTTATAACGTTCTGCCCTTCCGCATTAATTGTATGCTGCGATCCCACATACTGTGAATCTCCAACACCTACAGTTACGCTATAGGTACCGTTTGGCACCTCTATTTCCCATATACCTTCTTGACCACTACTTTGTACATCATCAAATTGCATGTGTAACAAAGTGTTCTCTAATATGCCAACACCACTAATATTCCTATTTCGTGCCGTACTGGATATATCTATTGGCGTTACACCATCTTGGGCAGATACCCAGCCATAACTGTAACCATTGCCTTTATCTCCATAGCCCAATCCAGAATCCGTCGTATATCCCGCTGGTGCTGTATCAGTGGCTCTTGAAAAGTTTATGCTTATTGGTTCAAAGACTGACCCATTTTCGTCTATTGTCGTAAATGTTGAGGTAAATGCTTCAAACAGCTCGCCTGACAGGTCCATAATACCATTGATATCTACAACATAGGTCGTATTGAAAGCTAATGGTGCTGTTGGGGTTATCTCTATACTGGATTCTGTACCATTGACCACTACACTCAATGGTGTGGTTGAACCTTGCTCAAATAACTGAACTGTAGCTGTGGTTACACTTGTTATGTCTATACCCAAGTTTAGTACCAATTCTTCTGTAGCTATTACCTTATCTACAGGTACCGAAGTAGAACCATCTATAGGATTTAAACTTATTATACTTGGAGGACCTACTGTGGTAAATATTGAGGTAAATGCTTCAAACAACTCGCCTGATAGGTCCATAACGCCATTGATGTCTACAACATACGTCGTATTGTAAGTTAATGGTGCTGTTGGGATTATCTCTATACTCGATTCTGTGCCATTAACTGCCACACTTAATGGGGTTGTTGAACCTTGCTCAAATAACTGAACTGTAGCTGTGGTTACACTTGTTATGTCTATTCCTGAATTTGGTAATACTAATTCTGCAGTTGATATTACCGCATCTACTGGTATTGAGGTAGAACCATCTATAGGATTTAAACTTACTATGCTTGGTGAATTATTATCAATGGTGATAGAGTTAATTTTCGTATTTAATCCCCCACTAGCATCAATAGTAAGTCTACCATCCAATACATTAACGATAGCACTACCTGAAGTAAACCTTCCCGGATCTCCCGTGTTGCCAACTTGAGTAAATTGATTTATAACGTTCTGCCCTTCCGCATTAATTGTATGCTGCGATCCATCAAACTGTGGATCTCCAACACCTACAGTTACGCTATAGGTGCCGTTTGGCACTTCTATTTCCCATATACCTTCTTGCCCAGAACTATATTGCATGTGTAACAAGGTGTTCTCTAATATGCCAACACCACTAATATTCCTATTTCGTGCCGTACTGGATATATCTATTGGCGTTACACCATCTTGGGCAGATACCCAGCCATAACTGTAACCATTGCCTTTATCTCCATAGCCCAATCCAGAATCCGTCGTATATCCCGCTGGTGCTGTATCAGTAGCTCTTGAAAAGTTTATGCTTATTGGTTCAAAGACTGGAGCAGAACCTTCAGCTATAATCTCTAAATTGATAGTTATTTCTGCATTAGTATAGCCTAAATCTGGTTGATCAATAGCGAAAACTGTTGTGCTATATACACCAACTGGTAAATTTGGCAGAATTCCAAAACTCACTTCCCCCACACCAGAGGTTGAAGGTAAAATTAACCAAGAAGACGAATCAGGATCGTCCGAAAATACTACAGAAGGCGCACCAGTTGTTGCTAATAAATTAACACTTTTTGAAGCTATATTGGTGTTTTCAATACCAAAAAAATTTAAACTGGTTTTATCAAAACTTAATATAGGTATAATTTGTGTTTCTTCAACCGAAAAATCAATGAATGTTACATTAATTGGTTCGTTTACACTGGCTCTTCTATGTGAAGTATAAACACCAGAAAAACTTAATTTTTTATTAAGATCCCCTTGGTCATAAGATGTTCCTTGTAAAATAATACTTGGCAGTGCACGTTCACCAATTAAGATTTCAGGATTATTATCTAACGCATAATAGGCCTTAATTAGGTTATTTATCGGGTCTACTTTCAAATGGAGATTAATAACTGATGCATTAGAAATATTACCAGTATTTATTGTTTGGAAAGGAGAACTACTACTTAAATTTTCTATTTCAAACACAATATTTTTTGTTGAGGCGCCTGTTTTAGCAACGGCTATTTTAACATAATGATCCTCATCGATACCGAACCAAACACCAGATTGTTGGTAATTATTTCCAGCACTGATTGAAAAATCAGGATTAATAAGTGACGTTTTTATATCAAATTCTTGTGTTGGCGCAACAAAACCTACTCCCAAAGCATTCATTTGTGAATTGGAATCGCTACTGCTTGGAGAACCTATTGGCTGACTGTAAAAAATACCTTTAGTACTCGTAATTGACAAACCGTTTGCACTTTGAGAAATTAAACTTGGCGCATAACCTGGCACTCCTGCTGTAGCTAAAGCATCATCCGTAGAAAGTCTGGCAGATGGTTCTAAAACCATTGAAAATCCAGATTCAGACAAATTCCCATTAAGATTTGAAAAATCATAACCAATAGGTAATTGCTGTTCTATCAGAGTACAATCTAATGTGCTTATAGGGTTACAAAGCTGACTAAAACCTAATAGAGGCAAAAATAAAATACAGAAATACAGGGCATTTTTTCTCATGACAAAATACGTTTATTAAAAACTTGTTATGCTACAATTAAAATAAGAGAATAGAGAGAATTTTATTTAACAATTTATTTGATACAAAAGAATATAAAAAAAAGCAAGCCAAGATATTTTTACTTCACAAAGCAATAATATTCGTTGAATGACATTAGTATTATTCGAAAACTAACTCTCGTAAAAAAACAGTCTAACCTTATAAATCTCAAGCTTTTAACATGAAAATAAGAATGCTTTACATAATTAAGAAATCTTCAAAATGTAATACCTAAATTTATCATATTAATAATTGTTGATTTAAAATAATAAAGATGAATTAGTTTATTTTCACCCCAAGCATAAACCATTGCCAAAAAACATTTTACAATCCACTATTGATAATTATGGTAATACTTTAGACGTGACTTAAGAAGCCTTTATTTATTGCCATATTGGTAATCGAATTAGTTTAAAATAAGTCTCCAATTATTTGAAAAGTAATTAATACATATATACCTATCTGTCTTAACTTCAAAAGGTGTAAGCCATATACTTATTACAGCAGGCAGCAAAAATGTGGATAGAAGCAAAATACTTACGTCAGCTTTAAATTTTTAAACAATTAGCCCTATTACTAATTGCCAAATAAACAGTATTGGAGAAAATATAACTGCAACTGGAGGTCAGCTTGAAAATAATTGGTTTATCCATATTAGGTCAAGACTTGATTTAGACTATTTGTTTCTTGTTTTCATAGAAAGAATATTTATTTACTACAAAATTTTCTAAAGGTTAAAAGGCATGAATTATGGAAAGCAACGCTATAACAACTTGTAATGGTTTCATAAATATAGCTGCAAACTTATTAGGCCTTTATGATAAAGGTTCAGATATATCAGGAATAAAAAACATACCCATTATTTCTTTAGATAAAGAAGCTTGGAATTGAAAAAGTTTAAGCCTAATGCTATACCTTATGCCTCAAAAATAAACACTATTAAAATAACTGATTTAGGTGAATTATGGAAGATATTTACTATAAAACTCTATTAGCCCTAAGCGCGTTGAAGCCGATAAATAAAATATTATTAATAAGTTATTAGTATTACAGTTTCAAACCTAAGTTAAGATTCTAATTGATGTTGGACCTAGATTAAATAGAGCTGCTTTATATCAAAGCCTATTCATTGTGAAAGATGTTATTTAAAAATAATTTAATTGAAATGTGTAAATTGCATTTTATCAGAATACAAAATCATTTCTTATTTTAAAAATAAATTTAAACCAGCAATTTCAAAAATACTTTGAACATTATCAAAAATTATTTAATTCCTTAAGGGTCGTCATAAATAATTAGTATTCAAACTATTTTCTATGTCTAAATGGTAATTTAGACCTAATCATTGAAACAATAAACACCTTTTCAGGATCTGTTAATCCAATCTTATATATGCTAATTAGACAAGAAATTGTTGCTACACTACCTAATACCAAAAAGCGCATAATGCCTTCGTCCATGGTCACATACACCAAAGTCGGTAGACTAAACGCAGCCAGAGTTACCAGTAAAATCTTCAACATCACACGTTTTACAAAATCCAAAAAATCGAGATGTATCATGTCGCGTAACATATAGGCACTTGCAAATACTGCCATAATAATAATAACGAGCATCACATAAGAGGTGGTTTCGGGAATACCCCCAAGTTTTAAAATGACATAACTAATAGGAGATACCAATAATAAAATTGGAATTACTACAAATTGATATTTTCTTATATCACCATTAGCCTGTGCCGAAACAATGAGGGGATTACGCACCGCCATAAACATCGAAATAAACAACCCTAAGCGCATAAAATACACCGAATGCTCAGGCACTTCTTTTAACCAAATGCTCAATAATAAATTGGCTTCAAAAAACAAGGGTACGACAAAAATAAGCATCAAAAAATAAGAAAACTTGGCCGACCTAAACACCAAATCATGCATTTCTTTAAATTGATTCTTGGCATAGTTTTTAGTGATTTGAGGGTTCATCGCTGTTTGGAAATTACCACTAAATTGATTGATGATATTGCCGGCTTGATTCGCAATAGATGCAGCCGCATTCATCGAGGGGCCAAAAAACAAATTAATAAGTAGGGTAACCCCTTGCGAATACCCTATATATGCAATATTCCCGGACATTGACCAAAAGGCTAAAGAACTCATTTCCTTTAAAATTTTTCTATCCCAACCTAGTTTAAAACGGGCTTCTTCAAATTTTTTATAGCAGTAGATTTGCTTAATAAAAAAATTAATAACAAAGGTCAACAATAATAAGAGCGCATACACAATTAATTTATCTGAGGTAGTCACATAAAGTACATAACAAATTATGAGTTTCATAAGGACATCAATAATTGAAAACAAGGCAAAGGCCCCCATTTTTTCATGTGCCATAATCGCACCCATAAAAGGAACGTTTAAAATACTTAAGACCATGGTAATCGTAGAGATTTGAAACACCCAAAAACTAGCGATCATACGTTCCTCTGGAATTACTGCATAATTATACAGATACCATAATCCAGCTGTTTCAATAATCAAAAACACCAAGAGCGCAATAATCACTTGAGCCGTCACACCAATAGAAAATACTTTTTTAAGATATTCTAGATTTCCTTTACCCAAAGCTATGGTGATCCATCGTTGTGTAGCACCAGCCATAGAACCATTGAGAATAGATAACGTCGACACAATACGACCTACCACACTATATATACCATAATCGACAAAACCTAGCGCGTCTAAAATGATTCTGGACGTAAAAAATCCAACACCCATAGTAAATAACATGCGCACATACAAAAGAGCTGTGTTTTTGGCGATACGTTTGTTACTTTCGGATGTGGTAGTCATTAAATTGAATATTGTTTAATTATTTTGAAGTATCATCCTTTTTAATTCCTGCATTATCAAATAAGCTCCCTTTTCCAATAACTTGTTTCCCTTCGGATGTAAAATAGTAATCTTCTTCAATTTTTAAAGTTTTAAACTCAACATAGTTTAATGTCTTAATTTCTATCCTAATATCCAATTTATTATAAAATACCTTAGGTATTTATGGCATATATTTAGGGGATAAAGGAGCAGAAACACCGTATATATCTATATTTGCATTTTTTAAAAGGATTATTATTTTATCCAAAGTTAAAAAACACCAATCCAACCAACCGCAAAAAACATAACTGGCTAGAACTATTAGAACGTTTTGATCTTTTAAGTTTTTCTTTGCCAAAAACCAATAAAGTAAAAAAACAATAGGTAAAAATACCACAAATTCAATGGAGTTGAATAACATAAATACTATAAATATTAATCAAATATAAATTATTATTCAAAACCGATGTTTTAAAACAAGGCACTTTCGTTGAATTTTACAAAATTGTCGATTTTTAACAAAATAACTGTAGATTTAAAAATTATATTGCATGAAAAAAGCTTGAAATACCATAATATTGAATGGTAAACCATTTAAAAACATACTTGGAATATCCATAAAAACTCTAAAAATATTTACGTTTTACTGGTAAAAATATCTAAGATACAAACATTAAGTATTTTTTTTCAATCATTACCCTGCTTACTTTTGTAAACCAACTTTTTACTCTAATTTTTTATACGTTGTAATATTCATAATAGCTTGAAATAACACTCAATTAAGAAGACATCCAATCAATTAAAATTGATGAATTTTGAAATTGAAACAAAAAAGTCGACAATTAGTTAAGAGACTATAATTCTAAATTAACAATATACATTTCTAATTCATATTGATTATTAGGTTTTTTTAACTAAAGCAGAATGTCTTCCGTTTTCATAATTATATGCTTCTAAACAGTTAAAAATTGATAATTCAGTTGGGACTAATATTGATATTTTAGTTTATCTATCCATCCTATTTTTAAAGATTTAAACAAATTTTCCTCTATTATATTTTCTCGCAGATACCCTTTATAGTTATGGAATGTTTCATCAATCCATGATAATTGTTAATCATTCTTGCAAAAGAATAACCTGTTAACGGTAAATTTCTGTCAGAATAAAAAAATTCTTTTGTTATAATATTATTTCTGATAGTCATATTCAAATCAAATTTTTAAACCAAAAAAATTACCATAACAATAATAGTTATTAACAAATACAATCATTTATAAACAAATCAATGCATTTTATCTATTAAATTTACTTTAAATCCTAAATTTACAATTCAGAAATTAAAAACTTAACTTAAATTAAGTTTAAAAATAATAAAGGGTTCATATAATCCAGATGTCAAATTACATCGTAATTATAGAAACCAACATGAAAATATTATGCATGATATCTATCAAAATTACGCCTTATCACACTTATATTGACCCAAAAAAAAATCATCTTGCTAGCTCTCATATTTGCATTTCATCGAACACCAATATTGCATTTCATCGAAAAAAACAAAACTTTTATCGATATTATTTCTTTATTCAATAATTTTGCTTCTAACCTACTTAACCCCTAAGAATCGTGAAGCTAACCTACTTAACAAAAAGTTGCATAGTCATTTTAATACTATTATTTACTACCTTGTATGTTAATGGACAAAATAATGATTTTATGTATTCAATAAACGCCACAGGTGCAGATTTATCAGGTAATGATGGCTCTTTCAATTATTCCATCGGACAAGTTTTTTATTCCAATATTGAAGCTGATAGTCATATTATTACACAAGGTATCCGACAAAATCATTTAGAAGAGCTACCTAATAATGAAGATATTGATGTTCCAGTAGAACCTGTAACCCCTCAAGTTGATGTGTTAATTTACCCAAACCCTACAACGGATTATGTTACCTTAGCTGCTGAAGGCATCAATTTAAACAGTCAATTAAACTCGTATCAACTTTATAATTACCAAGGTAAATTATTAAAACAAAATTTAATAAAACAAACCCATACCACTATAGATTTAACTAATATGAGTGCTTCTATTTACTTAGTTCAAGTATTTATCAAAGAAAAACTATTCAAAACCATCAAAATTGTAAAAAAATAACACCATGAAATACCTATTTTCTTTTCTTGTATGCTTAACATGCTCACTTTCTATGTTTGCTCAAACCCCAGAAAAAATGAGTTATCAAGCGATTATCAGAGCAACCGATAATACCTTGCTTGTTAGTTCCAATGTGAGTTTAAAAATTCTTATCCGTCAAGGTAGTGCTACTGGAACGGTTGTTTATGAAGAAACCCATGCAGTTAGAACCAATAATAATGGTTTAGTGTC
>NZ_CEWOCJ010000026.1:0-31757 GCF_982512915.1 Flaviramulus sp.
GTACAAAAGGCTTTATCTTATTGATAAAGCCTTTTCTATTTTAAACAAAATATTTAGTTTTTACCACTCTGTTTCTTGCTCAAAATCTGATAAATAGTTAAACAAACTCTTATTCAAATTATTGAATAAATTTTCAATTTGAGTTGGTACTTTTTCATAACCTACTATTAAATCTCCATCTTTATAATGAAAATCACTTTTATTTAATTTAATTTTTTGGTCTTTTTTATTCCCCGGAATTTCATATTCCAACTTATCAATGATAAATATATACTCATCATCATCAAATTCTAATTCAATTTCATAAATGGCATCAAAACAACTATAATCAGAATTTAAACCAAAACATATGGCATTATCTGTAAAACCATCAAAATTAATTTTTTTGTCTTTTTTGCCTTTTTCAACTTCATCAGTTTCTTTACCAGTATCAATTTGTTTATTAATAACATCCAAATTTCCATACTTCTCTTTAATCCATTTTTTAGCTTTCTCTATTAAATCCTCTTTATCCATTCCTTTCATTTTTACTTCAATTTCATTAGTATTTAGTCCTTCTGAAGTAAAAGAAAATTGTTTTATTTGATTATTATTTTGAGAGAAGATAATTAATGAAATTAAAAATGTGGAAATTAAGCTAATTGATTTCATAGTAATTATTTTTAATGAAAAGATGATTTGTTGCTAATACGTTTATAAAGTTAATAAACAATTAATTAAATAAAAATTTTGTAATCAATTTCTTAGCTTAAATGCTTAAATTACGTATTTCAACTATATTTTCAATTGAAATCATCTGAGTTATACCTTCTTTTTCCCTCAAAATTTTCAGCACTTTTTATTTATTTTCTAAACTTAAGGTTTTAATTACCTTTGTATAAACAAATACAAACGTTTATGATATTTTCAATGACTGGTTATGGGAAATCTGTTTTACAGTTGCCAACAAAAAAAATAACCGTAGAACTTAAATCTTTAAACAGTAAGAGTTTAGATTTAAATACCAGAACACCATCTATTTACAGGGAAAAAGAGTTATCAATTAGAAAAATTCTTGCAGATAAATTAGAACGCGGTAAAATTGATTTTTCAATTTATGTTGAGGCTACAGCAGAGGACACTTCTACTCAAATTAATATTCCGGTTGTTAAACAATATATGCAACAATTAAAAAATGTTTTGAATGAAGGAAATGATATGGAACTCCTAAAAATGGCAGTACGTTTTCCTGATGCTTTAAATACCGTTAGAGAGGAAATTGATGAAAATGAATGGCAAACCATTGAAGCAGAAATAAATATTGCAATTGATGATTTAATTAAACATAGATTAGATGAAGGCCAAGTATTAGAGCAAGATTTTAATAATCGTATCATTATTATTGAAGATTTGTTAGAACAAGTGATAAAAATGGATCCTGAACGTATTGAAGGCGTTAGAGAACGCTTATTAAAAGGTGTTGAAGAATTAAAAGAAAAATACGACGAAAATCGTTTTGAACAAGAGTTGGTTTATTACATAGAAAAGTTTGATATTACTGAAGAAAAGGTACGTTTAAAAAATCATTTAAATTACTTTATTGAATGTATTAACTCAAAAGATTCTAATGGAAAAAAACTTGGCTTTATTAGCCAAGAAATGGGACGAGAAATAAACACTATTGGTTCTAAAAGCAACTATGCGCCCATGCAACAATTGGTTGTTCAAATGAAAGATGAACTTGAGAAGATTAAGGAACAACTCTTGAATGTTCTTTAAAAGTTTAATAAAAATCTCAATACAAAACAATTTAACATATTGGCAACACAAAATATAGACAATAAAGTAGGTAAATTAATCGTTTTTTCAGCACCTTCAGGATCTGGCAAAACAACCATTGTTAGACATTTGTTGGGAATAGATAATTTAAATTTAGAATTCTCAATTTCAGCAACTTCAAGAGAAAAACGCGGCACAGAAAAAGATGGAAAAGACTATTATTTCCTTTCGGCTAAAGAATTTAAAACCAAAATTAAAAACGACGAATTTCTAGAATGGGAAGAAGTATATCGAGATAATTTTTACGGAACTTTAAAAACCGAAGTAACACGGATTTGGGAACAAGGCAAAAACGTAATTTTTGATATTGATGTATCTGGAGGCTTGAGAATAAAACGAAAATACCCTGAACAAACCATAGCTATTTTTGTTAAGCCACCAAGCATTGATGAACTAAAAATTAGGTTAAAAAAACGTAAAACTGAAACTGAAGATAAAATAAATATGCGCGTAGCAAAAGCCTCTGCAGAATTAGCAACTGCCCCTTTATTTGATATTATAATTGTAAATGACGATTTAGATAAAGCATTAATTGATGCTAAAAAAATAGTAGGTGATTTTATTAATTCTTAAAACATTTAATCATGAAAGTTGGTCTGTTTTTTGGTTCGTTCAATCCCATTCATGTTGGCCATTTAATTATTGCGAACCATATGGCAGAGTATAGTGATTTAGATCAAATTTGGTTTGTTGTTACGCCTCATAATCCGTTCAAAAAAAAAAGTACCTTACTAGATAACTATCAACGTTTAGAAATGGTATATCGTGCTACTAAAGATTATGCTAAACTAAAACCTAGCGATATTGAATTTAATTTACCTCAGCCAAATTACACAGTAAATACACTTGCATATCTTCAAGAAAAATATCCAGATTATGAATTTGCTTTAATCATGGGAGAAGACAATTTAAAAAGTTTTCATAAATGGAAAAACTATGAATTAATTCTTAAAAATCATCACATTTACGTATATCCAAGAATTTCTGAGAATAAAACGGAAACTCCTTTTGATAATCACAAAAAAATACATCACATAGAAGCTCCAATTGTTGAGCTTTCATCCACCTTTATTCGTAAAGCAATAAAAGCTAATAAAAATATAAAACCCATACTCCCAGAACATGTTTGGGAATACCTTGATGAGATGAATTTTTATAAATAATCTTATTAATTCTACTTAACTATCTAATTAACAAAGGCGTTAACAAGTAGAATTAATCGTTAAAACGAATTAAAAAAAGCCGTTTAAAGCAAAAAAAAGCATCTTAACGAAAAAACCTAACAAATAATTAATATTTAGTCAAACAGGTTTAATTTTACATCGCTGTTAATCAATTTAAATTTAAATACGCAATGGGAAATTTTAAAAAAAACATAGGAGTTTTAACAATCCTTTTTAGTTTATTACTTGCAACAAACACTTATGCTGGTGGTTCTAATGACAAAAAAAGTAAAGACAGTCAAAGTTACGATAATGGAAGTAACGACAACAATGGAGGCGATTCAGTTCCTTTAGATGGTGGTTTAGGTATCTTATTAATAGGTGCTGCTGCATTCGGAGCTAGTAAATTACGCGACAACAAAAAACAATAATTATAAGAGTATAAAATTACTTTTTAAAAAAGCCTTTCTTAAAGAAAGGCTTTTTTTTTACAACAAATACTTATTTATTGAAGAGAAACAAACATGATTAACCTCAAAGAAATTTTCAAACTCAAGAACTTTAATTAAAGTTAAAAATATAATAATAAATCCTTTAAATTTTTTAATAGAATAAAAAAGTATTTTAACGAATTATATAAGTCTTTAAAAGATTAAAAAATAGGTTTCATCGAAAAAAATAAACAATTTTAATAAACAACATATATTGTTTTTACCTTTACAAAGCTATAAATTTAACAAAAAACAAAATGAAAAATACAAAGCAAACATTATCTAAAACTATAGCAATAGCTGCCATAGTAATTGCGTTTACTTTTCCTACTAATTCAAATGCAACAGGATGGTGGACTTTTTGGCATACACACTCTAATACTTGTGGGCACAACCAAAATAATAATGGTCATACATCTGTGCCTTTAGATGGAGGTCTTGGTATCTTATTGTTGGGTGCTGCTGCTTTTGGTGTTAAAAAACTACGTGATAATAAATAATAGTGGATTTAAAATCGCTTAAAAATGATATCCCTTTACCAATAAGGCTTTTCTTAGGAAAGGCCTTATTGTTTTTTATAATATGGAAGCTGGTTTATGGTTTATTCCTATCAGATTCTAGGTTATTAGACGAGCCATTAACAGAACACGTAGGAAATGCTTCTGTATATGTTTTAAATGGCTTAGGAGATATGTCTGGATTTATATCAAAATCAGAAATTTCTACCTATATTGAAGGAGAGGGTTTGGTAACACAAAAGGCTTCGCAAATATTTCATCATGATAAGTTGGTTCTTTATATTGCTGACATCTGTAATGGCTTAGAGTTAATGATTTTGTACATTGGTTTTATAGTGTGTATGCCTTCTAGATTTTGGCGTAAAGTTTTATACATTGTAATAGGTGTTGTTTTAATAGATATTATTAATATATTTAGATGTACTGGCCTTATTTATTTACGTGAATATTACCATGCGTATTTTGACTTTGCCCATCATTATTTGTTTAAAGCTACTGTATATACAGCTACATTTTTAATGTGGATGGTTTACGCTAGGAAAATTAGTTTAAAATAGAATGAACCCATATAAATCAGGAAAGTTTCGCTTTATTGCAGGACTTATATTTATAATAATTATTTACTCTTGGAATGGCCTATTTTTCATTACTGAAAGTGGCGAATGGCTATTATTACCTAAATTAACGTTTCACCTCATTAGATTTGGAGTTACTTTAGCCGTTTATTTTATTGGCACTTATCATTTAGGAAAATTAGAAGATAAATGGATGTCTTCTATCTGGCATCTTGTTCATATTTCTGGATTAATTATAATTACTAGCTTAGGTTTATTTGATTGGTTTATATTGGAATTAAGCCGAGACATTAAAAATTTTGCTCACACAGTTCAAGAAATTTTAATTTCACCAGTTTTATATGTTGCCATGGGCTTACTAAACAAGAGCTTAAAAAAAGAAACCGCTTAAAGAAAAATATCTTTAAACGGTTTCTAAACTAAATAACCAACCAAACTTTTTATTTAACCCTGGTATTCACTCTAGGGTTTTCAATTTTATCTTTTTTAAACTTACGTTTTTTATCTACCGTCGTAGTTTTACCTTTTGTATCTGTATTTTTTAAGAATTGAATATAACCTCTTCCTTCAAATTCATAAATTGTTTCAGAAGCTGGATGATATAATTCTATCTTTCCATCATTTATAACGCTCAATTCAAAATATTCATTGCCTAGATAATCATAATCTAATGTTAAAGTTTTCAAGTACATATTCCCTATTATATTACCTACACCATAAATCCCTATATAATCCCAATATAAATTATTTGGGTTTGAAATATTTACATCCTGAGAGCTTCTAAATTCTGAGTCATTCCCACCTGCTAAAAACTGTAGATAATTTTCGTTGTCAAACTCGTTAATAGCACCAAAAGTACTGGTATATGTTTTTTCCCATGCTTCATACTCTTGTAAGAAATAATGAATGTTATCATAAAAAACAAAATCATAATCAAAATTACTTCGTTGGTAACCATCTAAAAAGTAAGACGTATCATTATACGGGTTATATAATTCTATGGTATTATTATCAATTAAATACACATCAAAAGTCTCAAAACCATCAATGTCGTGAAATACATCCAAAATCATATCATAAGCATCATACTCGCCTACATCAATTCCAAAACCATTACCATTATTCCCTAAACCAACTATATTATTGTTAGCATAAACAACGCCATTTCTAAAAGATATAGTGAAGGCTTTTTGTAAAAAAGGAGTTTCTCCAAAACCTTTAGTGGCGTTTATATCTACATACCAAAGTTCGTAGGAATTTAATATCTGGTTAATATTCAATCTTGGTTCATTAAAATCATCAACAATAACCTCTCTATAACATGAGGTAAATAATGTAGCTGTTAATGCAAAGCTTAAAAGTAATTTTACAGTCTTCATAATCAAACGTTTTTAGGGTTCATAATCAATAGGTTTCAAAACGCGTGCCAAAAAAGAAAAAGCTAATATTTTAAAGCTAGAGTATTGATTAATATTTTATGTATTTTTGAAACAGAAAAGAATATTATTTTTATGGAAAAGCCTTTAAAATATGCCGTTTTCGGAGCAGGGAGTTGGGCAACAGCTATAGTAAAAATGCTTTGCGAAAATTTAAATGAAGTGGGATGGTATATGCGCAGTGTTTACACTAAAGAGCACTTATTAAAAGAACAACACAACCCTAATTATTTAAGTTCTGTTGAGTTTAATTTAAAGCAATTAAAACTAAGTAACGATATTAACGAGATAGCAGATTATGCCGATGTTTTAATTTTTGTAATTCCGTCTGCTTTTATGCATAGCGAGTTAGAAAAACTAACAGTTAACATTTCAAATAAAACAATTGTATCTGCTGTTAAAGGTATTATGCCAGAATCTGGATTATTGGTTGGCGAGCATTTTCATAATATTTATAATGTCCCTTATGATAATATAGCTGTTATTGCTGGTCCTTGCCATGCAGAAGAAGTAGCTTTAGAGCGTTTATCATATCTTACAATATCATGCTCAGATGCTAAAAAAGCAAAAGCCATAGCTAAAAACCTATCTAGCGATTATATAAAAACTAAAATTAGTGATGATATTATTGGTGTAGAGTACGCCGTAATGCTTAAAAATATTTACGCCATTGCAGCAGGTATTGCACACGGTTTAGGTTATGGCGATAATTTCCAAAGTGTATTAATGAGTAACTCTATCAGGGAAATGAAACGCTTCATTAAAAAGATGCACAAAATGAAACGCAACATTAATAATTCAGCTTATTTAGGCGATTTATTAGTTACTGGCTACTCAACATTTTCCAGAAACCGCATGTTTGGAAACATGATAGGTAAAGGCTACACAGTAAAATCTGCTCAAATGGAAATGAGTATGATTGCCGAAGGGTATTACGCAACTAAAAGTGCCCATGTATTAAACCAAAAAAACACTAAAAAAACCCAATTACCAATAATTAATGCTGTTTACGAAATACTTTACCAAGGTAAAGACCCCAAAAAGACCTTTAAAAAATTAACAGAGCGGTTAGATTAATATGGGCGTTAGCCAAGGGTCGGGCTTTTCGTTACAAGTCCGCGCTCGTTACCTCGCTGTGGGCTTTTCACTGCAATCCCTAACGCAAAATAACATTATAAATAATAAGGTACAATTTTATAAATTTACTTAACCAAAACACCTTTAACATCCATTAAAGGGATGGTTTGTAAAGCCTTAAAATTAATGGTGTTTTTTCTAAATAAATAAGTTTTATCAAACATAGTATTACCTTCAAAAAAAGACACTTTAAAAGCGTTATTAATAGTAAATAATGCCTCTTGCATCAGCTCAATTTTAGCATAGCTTTTTTTAGGAAGTTTGTCTATTTTTTTTCTAAAAGTCGCTGTTTTTTTATCTTCAGAATAACCGCTAGTTACAATAATAACCATGTCTAAATGAACATTTTTATCGTTGATGATATAAGCATTCCAATCTTGAGTTTTATAGATGTCGTTATACTCATTTACAACAGCAACGTAAACGTCTTCAACTTTTGGAATTTGGATATCCTTTTTCATGGGTCTGCAATTATTATTTGTACAACATCAAATGTAACATTTGTATAAATATTTAAGTGGAAATTAAAAATTTAATTATGCGTGTTTCCTGCAACAAATATATCATTTCTATAAATTTAGAAACTTGATTTTGTCAGAAAAAAAATATAACTTCCTTTAAAATAAGATATAAAATATTAAAACGATTTCATATCAAGCGTTAGGCAACATTTGGAAAAAAAATTGTGCATTAAAGAAACCTACGTATATTTGCAAGTGATTACTCACATATATATGACAAATAAGAAAGAAAAAATATTAAAGAGTGCTTTAGAGTTGTTTGCAAATGAAGGTGTTAACACTACTTCAACAAGTAAAATAGCAAAAATAGCAGGGGTTTCTGAAGGTTTAATTTTTAGACATTTTAATAACAAAAAAGGACTTTTAAACTCAATAATTGAAAGTGCAGAAGAAAAGGCAAATGATTTGTTTGCCGATATATTGAAGCAGAAAGACGCAAAATCTGTAATTAAAAAAACAATTGACTTGCCATTTTTAATTAAAAAATCGGAATATGATTATTGGAAACTTCAATTTAAACTTAAATGGGAGGAAGAATATAACAACCCAAAAAAAATGCAACCCTTGATTGAAAAATTAACTTGGGCATTTTTAGAACTCAACTATGAAAAACCCAGTTTAGAAGCACAACACTTAATTCAAACTTTCGAATCAATTTCTACTGAAATACTGAAGGGGAATTTTAGTAATCAAAACGAATTCAAACAATTTTTAAAACATAAATATTCAGTTTAAAAAAATTTATCTCAACATAAAAGTAAGTACTCACTAACAAATAATAACAATGAACAAAACAGCATTAATTACAGGAGCAAGTGGCGGTATAGGAAAGGAATTTTCAAAAATACACGCAGAAAAAGGAGGCGATTTAATTGTAATAGCAAGAAGTGAAAACAAATTAAACGAATTAAAAAAAGAGCTAGAAGAAAATTACAAAATCAATGTTTTCGTAATCCCAAAGGATTTAACAAAGCCAAATGCAGCCAAAGAAATCTATGAAGAAATCCAAACTGCTGGACTAAAAGTGGATTATTTAATAAACAATGCAGGGTTTGGTGGGCTAGGAAAATTTCATGAAAGAGAATTAGAGCAAGATTTAGATATGATTAATTTAAACATTAGTGTACTAACTGCTCTAACTCATTATTTTTTGCAAGATTTTGTAAAAAATAACGAAGGAAGAATACTTAATGTTTCTTCAACTGCCAGCTTAATGCCAGGACCTTTACAAGCAGTATATTACGCTACGAAAGCATATGTTACTTTTTTTAGAAATGCAATTGCGGAAGAATTATACGACACAAATATTACGGTTACCAACCTAATGCCTGGAGCAACTGAAACGCAATTTGGAAAAGTATCTGGAATGGACAAAACTGAAATGTTTAAGAAACCTGTAACTGCAAGAAGCGTAGCAGAAGATGGATATAATGGAATGTTAAACGGGAAATTAGATGTTATTTCAGGTCTTACTTTCTCTCAAAAATTAATGACTGCAATGATTCCATTAACACCAAAAAAAATGATTTTAAAACAAATAAGACAAATGCAAGAAGTTAAATAAAACGGTGACTAACAATGTATAAAAGCAATAGCGATTTGGGTGAATACTCGAACCGTTTTGCATTTAATTATGTATCTTGGTATCCGAAAGGAAAGAGCAATTAAATCCGCTACTGCTCTTATACTAAACATTAAACAAACATAAAAATTCTACAAAGCACTCTTAAACTGCTCTAAGAAACGCACATCGTTTTCACTTAGCAAACGGATATCACTTATTTGATGTAATAGCATAGCAATACGATCGATACCTACACCAAATGCAAAACCAGAATATGCTTTAGTATCAATATTGCAGTTTTCAAGTACATTAGGGTCTACCATACCGCATCCACCAATTTCCAACCAACCTGTACCTTTAGTAATTCGGTAATCAGATTCTGTTTCTAAACCCCAATACACATCAATTTCTGCGCTTGGTTCTGTAAACGGAAAATAAGAAGGGCGTAAACGAATTTTACTTTTCCCAAACATTTCGGTTGTAAAGTGTTGAAGTGTTTGTTTTAAATCTGCAAAACTTACGTCTTTATCAATATATAAACCTTCTACTTGATGGAAAAAACAGTGTGATCGAGCTGAAATTGCTTCGTTTCTGTAAACGCGACCTGGAGAAATAGTGCGAATAGGTGGTTTATTATTTTCCATATAACGTACTTGTACAGAACTGGTGTGTGTACGCAATAATATATCTGGATTTGTTTGAATAAAAAAGGTGTCCTGCATATCGCGTGCTGGATGATATTCTGGTAAGTTTAAGGCTGTAAAATTGTGCCAATCATCTTCAATTTCTGGACCCTCACTTACATTAAAACCAATACGTGAAAAAATATCAATAATTTGATTTTTTACTATAGATACGGGATGTCTTGCTCCTATTTGAATAGGCTCTCCTGGACGCGATAAATCGCCAAAAACACCTACTACTTCTTCTTTGCTTTCTAGCTCTTCTTTTAGGGCATTAACTTTATCCTCGGCTGTTTTTTTAAGTTTATTTATAGATTGACCAAATTCTTTTTTTTGATCGTTTGCTACATTTTTAAACTCTGCAAAAAACTCGTTTAACAAGCCTTTTTTACCTAAATATTTTATACGAAATGCTTCTACCTCTTCTTTGGTTTGTGCTTTAAAGGCTTCGGCTTCAGCTATTAATTCTTTTATCTTATCTATCATAACGTACTAAAATGATGGCAAATTTACTATTTTTTACGGTAACTGCGTTAGCGATTGTAATGGAAATCCTTTTTGTGAGGCACGAATAAAAAGATTGAAATGTAAAGCGCGACCCTTTAGGGTAACGCCAAAATAATTTTAATAAATATACTCGGTTTCTACAAAATAATTCACAATGGCTTCTTTCATTAAAACACTTTGCTCACCTGCTTTTAAATGAGGTAATTGCTCTAGAGTTTTGTAATGTGGCCAGCCCTCGTCATCTACAAAATCGAGCTCGTAGTAGCCATATGGTGATAATAATTTACAAATGGCAATATGCATAAGGTCTAGTTTTTGGTCTTTTTTAAAGCTTCTCTCTAATTGCCCCAATTCTTGTACACCTATTAAATAAATAATAGCATCGAGATCTAGGGTATCTCCATCAGCAAATTGATTGGATAGTTTTTGTACTACCAATTCCCAGCGTTCCTTTAATTGTTCGTCTCTAGACATAATATTTTTAATGCTGCAAAGTTAATAAACCAAAGTGTTACTATTATTTTATATTTGTTTAAATTATTTAATTATGGGTGTAATTGATATTGTTTTAGGAGGATTAATTTTATTTGGACTGGTGCGTGGTTTTATGAAAGGACTTTTTGTTGAAGTAGCTTCTCTTGTTGCTTTATTTGCAGGTGTTTATGGCACTATACATTTTAGCAATTTTGCTGCTGAATTTTTGGAAAATAAAACCGAATGGAATGAGAAAACCATTAATATTACTGCATTTGCCATAACTTTTATAATTATAGTTTTAGCGATTGCATTGGCAGGAAAAGCCCTTACTAAACTAGCTGATTTTGCTGCTTTGGGCATTATAAATAAACTAATTGGCGGTGTTTTTGGGGCTTTAAAAATAGTGATTGTTTTAAGTGTTATTCTTAATGTTTTTGATAAAATGAATACCACCATTACCTTTATTGATGATGCGCATACTGAAAATTCTTTACTTTACAAGCCTATAAAATCTTTAGTACCTTTAATTTTTCCGAGTATTTTGACTTTTAAAGAAGCGGTTATTGATGATAGTAAAGAATAAAACGCTCTATTTAATAGTTAATCTAAATGATAAATTTCCATGATATCTTTTAGATACTTTTCAAAATCAATTTTTAAGTCTATTAATTTTCCTGTGTGCACATCAAAAACCCAACCGTGAACTTTTAAACCCCTATCTCTGTAAGCTTTTTGAACTGCAGCAGTTTTTATAAGATTAACACACTGTTCTTTCACGTTAAGTTCTACCAATCTATCATATTTTTTTTCCTCATCATTAATAGCGTTTAGCTCATTTTTATGAATACGATATACATCTCGGATATTACGTAACCAAGGGTTTAAAATCCCTAAATCTGCAGATAGCATTGCTGCTTTAACACCTCCACAAGCGTAATGCCCACAAACCACCACATGATTTACTTTTAAATGATTTACTGCATAATTGACTACCGACATGACATTTACATCGATACTGATAACCATATTGGCAATGTTACGATGAACAAAAGCTTCTCCAGGCTCTAAACCCATAAGCTCTTCTGCACTTACACGACTGTCGCTACAGCCAATATAAAGTAGTTCTGGAGCTTGGCCTTCCCCTAGCTTTTTAAAGTAATTGTGGTCTACAGAAAGTTTATCTTTTATAAACTTTTCGTTATTATCAAATACGTGCTCTAAATTCATGGCTTTCTATATTATTCTTGATGCTTGATGTTAGTTTTTATCCACTGCATACAACTATCAAAATCTTCAAAAATTTGTTCTAGTGGAATTAAATCTGGGATAATGTCTATGCGCTCCATCATAAATCGTGGTTGTTTTGATAGATTTACGAAAAGTATATTAATCTTCTTTTTATTTAAATTTAAAAGTACATCTTCCATAGCATATAACCCAGATTGATCAATGTATTGCATCAATTCTAAGCGAATAACAACAGTTTTTGCCGTATCAGGAATTTGTTTTGAAAGTACTTTAAAATCGGAAGTATACCCAAAAAATAATGGGCCTTTTACATGTTTTATAAAAACCTCATTTTTTAATTCTGCTGGAAAGTTGGCCTCGTCTAACCAAACTTCTTCCTTTAAGGATTTTACATCGCTACGTTGAGCCGTTAAATCTCCAATTTTTTTCATGAAAAATAACGATGCAATAACCAATCCGATGCCAACTGCATAAATTAAATCCCAAAATGTTGAAAGCAATAAAACGATAAACATTATAAATACTTCCGAACTAAATTTAATAGGACCAATTTTAATGTCTTTTGGTAAGCTCGAAATAGCTTTTAAACCCTTATAATCCATAACACCAATACCCACTGTAATTAATATTCCTGCTAAAACCGCAGCGGGAATTTTTGAAGCTACGGGACCAAGACCTAAGAGTATTATCAATAAGACAACAGAAGCTATCATCCCAGAAAGTCTTGTTTTTCCACCGGAATTAATATTGACTACGGTTCTAATGGTTGCACCCGCACCAGGAATACCTCCAAAAATAGAAGCTATACTATTACCTATACCTTGACCAACTAATTCTCTATTAGAATTATGTTTAGTTTTAGTCATGTTATCTGCGACTACACTGGTTAATAAACTGTCTATTGATCCTAATAGTGATAAAGTTAAAGCAGTAAATAAATATGGTGTAATTGCGCCAAAGCTAAAGGAGGTAAACATTTCTAAATTGGGCAATGGTAGCCCTGATGGAATTTCCTGAATTTTCATATAGTCAAAACCAAAACCAACTGAAATTCCAGACATTACTATTAATGCTACTAATGTACTTGGGATTTTTGTAGTTATTTTTTTGAAACCAAAAACTATAATAATGGTACCTAAAGCCAATACTAGTTCAAGCAAATTGATGTTTTTTATAGCTCTATGTAAAACTTTTAAAGCACCCAATGCACCAGAGGCTTCTTTTGCTGCCAGTATTTGAGATTCTTTTAAAACAAGTGCTTGCTCATCTTCAATTGTACTTGCTTTTTTAATGGTTTCCTTAAAATCTTCAATAACTAAAACGTTATCACCTACTTCTTCTTCTAAAATATTTTTTAAAATAACTTCTTTTGCTTGTGGTTTAAACTGTTCCACAAAAGCTTCATCTTGTTTTGGACTATAGCCTAAAGATGGTAATAATTGAGTTAAAATAATAATTAAACCAATAGCAGTCATAAATCCTGAGACTACAGGGTAAGGTATGTAACTAATATATTTACCTAATCCCAAAAACCCTAAAACTATTTGTATTAAACCTGCAAGCAAAAATATAGTTAAAATAGCTGGTAATGCCTTACTAACATCTCCGTCATTGGTTGCAATGAGACCAGCAATAATAACTAAACTAACTGCTGTCATTGGTGCTGTTGGACCCGAAATTTGTGTTGGAGTTCCACCAAAAAGAGCAGCAAAAAACCCTATAAAAATAGCGCCATATAATCCTGCACTTGGTCCTAAACCAGAACTTACACCAAAGGCTAAAGCAAGAGGCAATGCTACAATACCAGCAGTTATTCCTCCAAATGCATCGCCTTTTATGCTTGTTAAGAGTTTTTTCATCTGTTTATATTAATTGTTTTTAATTTATTAGAACTTCTAAGATAATTCATCTAAATCCAAAATAAAAGTCAATACCAAAAGTATTGACTTTTAACTATAGTTTAATTCTCTTTTAGAAGTTTACAAACGTTATAATATTGAATTGATCTCGACTCGATGTTTCAAAAAACTGATTCATATAGCCTGCTTCAACTTTTATGTTTTTATTTACATGAAAGCCAATACCACCATAAACTCTATTTCTATCAAAAATCGATGCTTTTGTGTTTAAAAATATTTCATTGTATGCGGATAAATAATATTTACTACTCTTGCTCTCTGTTACCTTTAAAGGAATATTTAACGCCAAAAAATAACGAAACCTCATCTTAAAATCCGACTCTACAAAACGCTGTTCAAACCTATAACGATGATTTAATATCACTTTCCCTATGTTTTGATTGGATGTAAATTGCTGAAAAATTCTATGTTCATTTACCGAAACCTTATCATCTTTGTTAGCTAGATAGTTTTTAGATAAAATATAACCATAACCCAATAAAATATTATTCTTATTCTCGTTAAATGTGTAGCCTAAACCTGTTCTTATAAGTAGTTGTTCTAAATCACTAATTGCATTGTGATTTCGGTATTGGATTTCGTTATGTATATTCCATTTTTGGTTTAATTTTTTATTCCCAATATAAATTAACCAATTACCAAAATTACTATCTTGAGATTGAGAAAATAATGGCAGTAACAAAACCAGTATTATTAGTACCAAATTTGTTTTATTTTTCATTCCAAATTTTCCAGATTAACCATTAAATCAGTAAAATTCAACGGCTCCTGTATTTATGTCATACATGGCACCAATAATTTTAATCTCACCATGTTCTTCCATTTCTGAAAGAATTGGGCTTTCTTTATGTATTCTTGCAATAGTTAATTCAACATTCATTTTTGAAACACTATCTACAAAATCTAAGTTTTTAGAATTTCTTAAACTTTTATCCTTAGGCTCTGAAACAGCATTTACTGCAGGTGTAATTTTTTCAATAAGCTTAGTTAAATTACCCATTTTAGCATCGTCACAAGCGCCTTTTATTGCGCCACAACTTGTGTGACCTAAAACAACTAATAGTTTTGTTCCTGCAAGTTTTGAAGCGAATTCCATACTACCTAAAATGTCTTCGTTTACAAAATTTCCTGCAATTCTAACACTAAAAATATCACCTAAACCTTGATCAAAAACCAATTCAGCAGATACTCTTGAATCAATGCAGCTTAAAATAGTGGCAAATGGAAATTGCCCATCACTAGTATCATTAACTTGCTCTAATAAATTTCGGTTAGCCTTTAAATTCTGTTGAAATCTTAGATTTCCTTCTTTTAAAAACTCTAACGCCTTTTCAGGTGTCATCGTTAATTGCGTTTCTTTTGTATGTGCTTTCATGCCATTTACATTTAATATTTCGTTTGAAAATTAATTTATTTTGGGTGTTAGCTTAAAAAAAGCTACGAAACTATCTGGATTTTCAATAACACCTCGCTCCGAAATTAATTTTATATTTATGTGCCTTTCTTTTGCTTTAAACGCAAAATCTTCTAAAATTTCAATAATATCATTATCTAAATACCTAGTTTTTCTAACGTCTAGCTCTAAAAAAGAATTTTCTGGCAACTTATCTAATTCTTTTAAAATAGCTCCTTTATTAAAAAATGTTACTTCTTCAGCTAAAGTCATTTTTATTTTTCCATCATCTATATCTTCGCCCTCTTTATGTAAAAAATGAGAGTTTTGATAACTTTTTATCAATATTACAACAATACCAACTGCAAGACCCAAACCAATACCTACCAATAAATCAGTAAATACAATACCTACTACCGTTACAACAAATGGCACCCACTGTTTCCATCCTAATTCGTACATTTTTTTAAATAATGATGGTTTTGCGAGCTTGTAACCAACCAATAATAAAATAGCTGCTAGTACAGATAAAGGGATCATATTTAGTAATCTTGGAATTAAAATTACAGATATTAGCAAAAAGAATCCATGAATAATTGATGACATTTTAGAACGACCGCCCGATTGTATATTTGCTGAACTTCTAACTATTACTTGTGTGATTGGTAGACCTCCAACTAATCCAGATAATATATTTCCGGTTCCTTGTGCAAGTAACTCACGGTTAGTTGGTGTTACATTTTTTTGAGGATCTAATTTATCTGTCGCCTCAACGCATAAAAGGGTTTCCAAACTCGCTACTAGTGCAATGGTAAAACCAACAATCCAAACTTCTGGATTTGTAATTGCTGAAAAATTAGGGAAACTGAACTGACCAACAAAAGAGTCTACACTATCTGGTATTGGAACATTTACCAAGTGTGAGGATTCTATCGCTAAACTTGAGTCACCTTGTGTCACAGCATAAAAAACAACTCCAACAACAACAGCTACTAAAGGCCCCTGAACAAGCTGAAATATTCTCCCTTTTTTTGAAAGCACTTGGTCCCATAATATTAAAATAATCAAACCAATAATCCCTATCACCATTGAGCCAAGAGTTATATTATCTACAATATGTAAAATTGCTGAAAATGTATTTTCACCAGATGACTCAAGAAAACTATCGGCGCCCTCTGGCTCGGAATCATAACCAAAAAAGTGTGGTATTTGTTTCAAAATAATAATAATACCAATACCTGTAAGCATACCTTTAATAACAGAAGACGGGAAATAATACCCAATAATTCCGGCTTTTAAAACACCAAATATGATTTGTATTATGCCACCTAAAACAACCGCTACTAGAAAGTTTTGATAGCCCCCTAAAGTCCCAATAGCTGTTAATACAATAGCTGCTAAACCAGCTGCTGGACCACTTACTCCAACTTTAGAACCACTTAAAGCCCCAACAATAACACCTCCAATTATTCCAGCAATAACTCCGGAGAAAAGTGGTGCACCACTAGCTAAAGCAATACCCAAACATAATGGTAATGCGACAAAAAAAACGACTATACTAGCTGGAAAGTCACTCTTAATAGTTTTAAACATAAAAAATAAGTTAATTTAAATTGAAATAAAATAGGCTACAATCTGCGAATCTATAAACACTTTATAGTTAAAGAGTAAAAAATATTAAACCAGGTCTGGTGGGGGAGAAATGAGATTTAGATGTGGTTTTTTGTAATTCTTGAAGAAATAAACTGTAATTAGCTTTATTTTTTTAGAGACAAAAAAAGATTCGGAGGTATACCTCTGTAAAATTAACACTTCATCAATTTTGTTTTTCTCAACTCCGCTTTCTTCCTCTTCTGATATAGCATAAAATAAAGAAATATCAATAGAATCATCTACAATAGTAATAATTGTAGGCGCTAGCAAGAAAACCAAAAATATGGTAGAAAAGATTATAGATATTAAATTTTTTGACATTTATATTGTTGCATAGATATCAAATATACTTTTTTTTTACTCGTATAAAAATTATTAATTAATAATATAAGTATTATTTATTGTTTAATAATTTAATATCTTCTGAAACAACCCAACCTGTTTTTCCGTCAACAAGTTTTATCTCTTTCCAATCATTATATGTTTGAAGTACTTGTACTTTAGTACCTTCATGTAGTCTAAAAGATTCCTCACTTCTGTTATTAGGGTCGCTTTTCACTTTTGTTTCTTGAGCAAAAATAATTGCAGGGTTATCATTTTTATCTAAAGTATACTTATTAAAAGCTAAAGCAAGGGTTATACATACAAGTATTAATGCTATGAGACTTCCTATAAATGATAATCGTTTTTTTATAGTGGCATAGGAAAAATAGTAAACTAAAAATAAAATAACAAAGATAAAAACAAATCCAACCGAAGCTTTTGCCCAAGAATCAAAAGAAAACATATTTGTCGTGTTTTTTATAAGTTTTGAGAAACCAGCTTCTGGAATAACATCTATAGCATCAATAGTCATGTTTTTTGCAAATGCTAAATTATTTTTTATGTCTGAGTCATTTGGAGATAATTGTAATGCCTTTTCGTAAAAATAAATACTTGGTGCTATATTATTAAGCTTGTAATGGGCATTAGCCATATTAAAATATAAATCGGCAGAATGGTTATCAGTTTCTAAAATAGCATTATAACCATCAATGGCCTCAGTATACTTCCCTTGATTGTATAGTGTGTTTGCTTTGTCGAATAGGGCTTTATTTTGACCAAAAAATGAAAAACTTAACAAAAACGATATTATGTAAATAACCTTTTTCATCTTAACGTGCTTGTTTATCAATTAAAGAAATAGTTTTTGCCGCTTTATCGTAATCTTCTTGCATGGTTACAATATCTATAGGAGTATAACGTGCCAATTCACAGCTCTCTAAAATTGATAAAAAATCTTTAATTACTGTAGGTTCTACCAGTTTTTCGATTAATAAATTATCGATTTTATCTTTACTTAAATCTTTTGTTTCTATATGTAATTTGGCTTTTAAATAGTTATGTAATGCCTTTTCCAGTGCAATATAAAAAGCTTCTTTTCTCCCCAACGATTTTTTAGCATTGCTTAAATATTTTCTAGCTAGTTTATCCGCTTTTCTAATTTTATTACCATAAACATCTGCATCTCTACTAGCTTTTTTATTTCTAATAAATATGGCTAATGGAATTGCTAAAAATGGTAAGAATAATAAATTCCAAAATAAATTAGTTTTGAAAAAATGAGATTGTTTTATTGCGGAAAAACTAGTTTTTGTTTTAATGAAAGCGAACTGATCATTATTAAAAACAACTGCCTGTTTATTAATATTTGAAACTGTATTATCAGCTATTGAATCATCACCACTAGTAGGACCATTCAAAACATTAATAATAATTTCTTCAGAAGATAATCGTTTGTAGGTTTCAGTTTTCAAATCAAAATAAGAAAACGAAATACTTGGTATAGGATATTTACCCTTATACTGAGGAACAATAATATAACTATCTGAAATACTTCCTTGCATACCCGATAAATTAGTATTTACATTTTCTGTGTGTTCTGGTTCATAAACCTCTAAAGAACTAGGTAATGAAACTTTAGGAAGTTTAAAAAGTTTTAAGTTGCCATTTCCTCTAACACCTACTTTAAGTTGAAAAGATTCGGTTGCATCTAACTCTGTTTTTGATGCTGTAACATCAAAATTAAAATCCCCTACAGCTCCAGTAAAATCTGCTGGTTTACCAGCATCTGGTAGTGGTTTAACATTTATAGTTTTATTACCTGCAGATACTGTTTTGTTTACGCGTGTCATTAAAATACTTCCAAAAATATCTCGTCTATTAGTTGGAACACGTAATGCAATATCTAAACTTAATGGCTCAATATTTAACTTACCTGTTTTTTGTGGATATAAAACTGTTTTTCGTAAAATTAGATATCTATAATCTTCTCCATTAAAGGTCCCATTTTGTACTTTTTGGCCTTGGGTATTTATAGTTTGACTCCAAAAATCATTATATCTAGGGCTATCAATTTCATTCCAGTTATCAACTGCAACTTTAGGTGACACATACAACTTATATACTACCGTTATTGCTTCATTTAAATAGGGGCTAGATTCTGAAACCTCAGCAACTAAATGTATGTTTTCTTGTGCTAAGTAATTAGGATCATTAGGGTCTTTTGGAATATCAACAGCAGCAGAAACCTCAATTTTTATAGGTGTGGTTTTGTAAGTCTCACCATCAATAGTTATTGAAGCTTGAGAAATCGTAAAAGTTCCTCTGGATTTTGGTGCTAAAAAATAACTGTATGTTTTTTTATAAGTTCGAACACCATTTATCCATGAGTTACTAACAGATTGGTTTGGTCCGCCAACAACTGTAAAGTTTTCAAAATCTGGAGGGCTAAAATTATCGCCGTCTTGATTCATTTCAAAATCAATTCGTAAACGTTCATTAACACCTAATTTTTGTTTACTTACTTTAGCTTCAAATTTAACCTGTGAAGCTGCTATTGTAGTAACAAATAATATTATAAATATTGATATGTGCTTTTTAAATTTCATTTATTTTCAAACTTCATACTTCCAACTTCTTGGTAAGAATTACCAATCTTTTTCTGTTTTTACTTTTACCCCTTTTTGTTTTTCAGCATTCATTTTTTCTTGAACTTTTTGTTCTTGATTATTCATGGCTTCTAAAAGGTTTTTTATTTGCTGAGGAGATAACTGACCAGGTTGTGGTTTAGGTGGTTTTTGGTCTTTCTTTTCTTCATCTTCTTTACCTTTATCTTCTTTTTCATCTTTAGGCTTACCTTTATCATCTTTTTCGTCTTCACCTTCTTTCTTATCTTGGTCACCTTCGTCTTTTTTATCTTGTTTATCTTTATTATCGCCTTCTTTGTCTTTGTTTTCCTGGTCTTCTTTTTTATCTTTATCTTCTTTATTCTCGTCCTTTTTATCTTCGTCTTTATTTTGATCTTGCTGATCTTTCTGTTGTTCTGCGCATATTTTTGCTAATCCTAAATTATATCTAGTTTCATCATCTTTTGGGTTATTTCTCAAAGCACTTTTGTATGCTTCAACAGCTTCTTTACATTTTTTGTTTTTCATTAAAATATTACCAATATTATGAAAAGCTTTATGTTTTTCTGTTTTAGAAGTTGCAGTTTCAGCCGCTTGTTGCAACCTGTATAAGGCTTCTTCAAAATTACCGCTATTAAAATAAGCGTTTCCTAAATTGAAAGTGCCAGCAACTGTATTTGGTTTTTCAGATATTGCTTTTCTGTAAGCCATTTCTGCAGATACAAAATCCTCCTCGTATATTAAATTATTAGCTTCATAAACATAATTATTAGATTTTTTTAAAGTCAATAGTTGTGCTTTATCATCTACTTGTGCTAGCGTAAGCTGAGATATAAATACTAGAATTAATATTATTATTTGTTTCATTTTAAGTTAAATTATGTCCTATTTTTAATTTAAAATTATAAAACCTTGTTTTAATGTTAGTTAAAAAAAATATAAATAATAAACTAAAAGTTTTCGTTAAATAAATTGAGTTTTTTTAACCATGCTGTTTTTCTTTCTAATAAGAAAATGTCAACCAATAAAAAGAAAATACCAAACCCTAAAAACCATTGAAACTGATCTTTAAAATCTGCAAATTGTTTTGCTTCAAACTCTGTTTTATCCATGGTATTTAAAATCTCTCTGATACTTTCTACAACTTCATTTGTGTTTTTCCCATTTATATAAGCACCATTAGCTTCTTGAGCTATGCTTTTAAGTGTTTCTTCGTTCAATTTAGTTATGACAGTCTCCCCTTGATTATCTTTTTTATAATTTAAAACTACACCATTTCTTTTTTCTGGTATAGGTCCTCCTTTTACATCTCCAACACCAATAGTAAAAATCCTAATCCCTTCTTCGTTAGCTTCATCAGCAACTGCTGAAGCCTCTTCATTGTGATCTTCACCATCGGAGATAATAATTAGAACACGATTGGTTTGCTCTTCATCATCAAAATAAGTTTTAGCTAATTTAATCGCTTCATTTATTGCTGTTCCTTGGGATGAAAGCATGTCTGTATTCATACTTTGTAAAAACATTTTCGCCGAAGCATAATCAGTTGTAATGGGTAATTGTGGAAATGCTTTTCCTGCGTAAGCAATAATACCAACACGATCACTTGCCAAGTTATTAATGATTTGAGTAACTAATTGTTTTGCTTTTTCTAAGCGGTTTGGAGCAATATCTTCTGCTAACATACTTTTTGACACATCTACTGCAAAAACAATATCTACGCCTTCTCGTTTAACGGTTTCTAATTTAGTGCCTATTTTAGGGTTAATTAGAGCGATAGTTAAACATAAAAATGCTAAGCATAAAAACAATACTTTTAAAACACTTTTGAAAATTGATTTATTTGGACTTAATCGATTAAGAAGTTGTTTGTCTGCAAATTTATTTTGCACTCTGTATCTCCAGAATTGAAGCGTCAAAAAAAGCAAAATTATTACTGGAATAATCACTAAAGCCCAAAACCATATTATTTCTTCTAATTGATACATTGTCGTTTATTTGTTCTTCGAGGATTTGTTTGATGGTATTTTTACAAATTCACTTTTCTATGGGAACACTTTGAATTATTTTAGTGTAACATAGATTACTAACTTTTTTCTATTCTCTTTTATATTCTTCTTGTTTATACAAAACTTCTAAAAACCGTATAGCGTAATAATAGTTCTATTAGCAAAAATAAGCCTGCTAAAAGCACTAATGATCGATACTTTTCTTGATAATTATAAAACTTAAACTCTTCAATTTCTGTTTTTTCCAGCTTATTAATTTCACTATATATTTCTTCTAATTTTTTATTGTTTGTAGCTCTAAAATATTTACCTCCGGTAACATTGGCTATTTCTGTTAAGAGTTTTTCATCTATTTCAACCTGTATGCGTTCGTACTGAAATTGTCCGTTAGGTAAAAGAGCTACTGGTGATAGTGCCATTCCATTAGTGCCTAAACCTATGGTATAGACTTTTATACCATACTCCACAGCTAATTCGCTAGCAATTTTAGGATCGATAAATCCAGAATTGTTTACACCATCTGTTAGTAAAATAATAACTTTACTAATTGCTTTACTATCTTTTAATCTGTTAACTGAGGTTGCTAAACCCATACCAATAGCAGTACCGCCTTCAATAATTGTGTTGTATTTTATACTAGCTAGCGATCTTAATACTATAGCTTTATCACTTGTGATTGGAGTTTTTGTATAACTCTCGCCAGCATATTCCACTAAACCAATTCTATCGTTTGGTCTCCCTTTAATAAAATCTGAGGCTACTTCTTTAAGTGCTTCTAATCTATTTGGTGATAAATCTTTGGCGAGCATACTTGCAGAAACATCAATAGCCATAACAATATCAATACCCCGAGTAGTTTTCGTTTTTGTAGAAACATCAACTGATTGAGGTCTTGCTATAGCTGTTATGAGTAACGCTAGTGCTAAAAGACGTAAAACAAATAATAGATGTTTTAATTTTGGCAACCAAGAATTGGTAATTTTAAAGCCTTTTAAACTCGATATTTTTAATTCGGCTGTTTGCTTTTTATTTTTAAAAATGTACCAAAGTATTGCCAATGGCAATGCCAATAGCAACCAGAAAAATTCTTTATTTAAAAAATCTACACCTTCAAACATTATTTTTCTGGTTTATTAAGTTCTATAGAATTTAAAATCCGTTCCATAATTTCATCTGCATAAACATCATCTTTTCGCCAAGTTAAAATTATTTGTTGAATAACTTTTCCGCCGCTTGTAAAACTCAATGATGTATATTTTCCGTTAATAAAATTTTCTGTGTTATTTAATGGATAATCTAAAGTTCCTGAGGTTTTAATACCTTCTGATCCGTTAGGTGTGGTAAACTTGTCGTTTTTAGTAAAAATATTACGAGCACCTCTGCTTTCTAAGGTTTTTAAATTCCCTTCAATAGCTTGAGTAATATCTAAACTGTCTTGCGCTTGCGCTAATACTGTTGTTGATGTAACTACAGTAATACGTTCTTTTAACTCATATCCAAATGTGGTAATTTTCATTTGGCCTTCAAGCTCGTTTGGAATAGGTGTATCAATACGTTTTAAAACCTCAGGAGTGCTTATATATACTGGAGGGAAACCATATTCGCTAGTTATCCAGTTACCTTCTAAAAGTTCTTTACTATCGTTTCCAATGATGGTATCTTTAACGTACGTAAATCCGTATTTTATTGAAAACCCAATAAACGTAGAGACTATTAAAAACAGACTTAAAGCAATAGTTAATATTATTTTGTTTCGTTTCTTTTTTCTTTCTAACTCTTGCCTATATTTTTCATCCTGTAATTTCTCTTCTTCAGTTGGTTCAGGCAAGGCTTCTTTTACATGATCGATTTCTACATCAATGGTATCACGGTCTAATTTTGCAAGTTCAATATCTGGTTCAGACTTTGCAAATTTTACTAAATCGGCACGTTTTAATATGCTTTCTAAGTTTTTTATATCATCAAAACTTAAATCAACTTGATTGCCATCTTTTAGAATTCTAAGTCTGTTTATAAGCTCATCTGTTGTGCTTTCCAAAGCGCGGTCATAAACTTTTTCATCAAGATATTTTCTAATAATGAAGGTTAGATCAGAATAATAATCTTTTAAATTTTCATTTTCTAAGTACTGACACTCATCTAGCTTTTTCAATGCCAATTTTGCGCGATCATAAGGCGGTAATAATGCAATCTGTTCTTCTTCAGTTAGTGGTTTTTTACGCCAAATAAACCAATATATTAAAAAGGCAAAAATCCCAATAATTAATAGGGTTAATAATAAATATTTCCACCAATCACTCGAGCTCTTTTTTACTTCAATTAACGGTTTAATGTCATAAAGCCCTTGTTTTAGAGTATCAATAGCCACATCTGTTACCTCAACTTTTAATGAATCGGTAAAGAATGTTTTATCTCCAATAATTATTTTTTGTCTAGGAATGGTGTATTTGCCAGAATCAAATTGTGTTAATCCGTACTTTTTTATAAGGTTGTATTTGTCTTTATTTTTTATAGTATCCGTATCATAAGACTCAATCATTTCTAATGGCGAAAATGTTTGCCCTTCGGGGAAAACTACTAAGCTGATTGTGTCAGTTTCAACTTGAATATGATACGTTATTTGCTCGCCAATCATTATTTTAGTTGAATCTATAGTAGATTTAACTTGTGCTGATGCGAACTGAGAAAAGAGTGTTAAGAAAAGAAACAAAGCTGTTTTCTTAAAAAAGCAAGTTTTTCTTGATTCTTTATTCTTTATTGTTAAACCTTTAATATTTATATTTAGTTTTTTCATTATTCTTTAGGTTTCGACTGCGCTCAACCTGACATTCAATTTCAATATTTATCCTCTTCTCTTAAAATAGCCTAATAGCTTTTTAACATAACTTTCATCAACACGACAATCAATACTTCCGGCTCCAGATTTATTAAAGCTTTCTTTGTAATATTCAACTTTTTCATGATAAAACTTTGCATAATTAAGTCTTACTTTTTTTGATGATGTATTAACCAACATTAATTCCCCTGTTTCTTCATCTTCCATTTGTACTATTCCTAAATTAGGAATCTCCTCTTCGCGTTTATCATAAATGCGAATCCCTGTAACATCATGTTTTCCCGAAACAATTTTCATGGTTTGATGATAATCATCTGCAATAAAATCAGAAAGCACAAATACGATGGCTTTTTTCTTCATGACGTTTTGCATGAATTTTAAAGCCTCTGCCAAATTGGTTTGTTTACTTTCTGGCTCAAACTCAATTAACTCTCGGATAATTCGAAGTACATGGGAGCGTCCTTTTTTTGGCGGAATATATAACTCTACTTTATCTGAAAATAAAATGAGCCCAATTTTATCATTATTCTGAGTCGCAGAAAATGCGAGAGTAGCAGCAATTTCGGTTACAACTTCATTTTTAAACTGCTGAGAAGTACCAAACATTTCGGAACCAGAAACATCTACCATAAGCATCATGGTGAGTTCGCGTTCTTCTTCAAAAACTTTTATAAAGGGTTCATTGTAACGAGCGGTAACATTCCAGTCAATATTTCTCACATCATCCCCAAACTGATATTGGCGCACTTCACTAAAAGTCATACCTCGTCCTTTGAAGGTAGAATGGTATTCGCCTCCAAAAATATGATCAGACAAACGGCGTGTCTTAATCTCTATTTTTCGTACTTTTTTTAGTAATTCTTTAGTATCCATTTTTCAATTGTCTATTGAGTGTTTATTATTGATTAATTTCACTTAATAATCAATTATCAATTGTCAATTTTAAGGGACTTCTATTTCGTTTACTATTTTGTTGATGATGTCTACAGACGTTACATTTTCAGCTTCAGCTTCATAAGTAATACCGATTCTGTGTCGTAATACATCGTAAACTACGGCTCTAACATCTTCTGGAATAACGTATCCACGACGTTTGATGAAAGCGTAACATTTAGCGGCTGTTGCCAAATTGATGCTACCTCGAGGCGAGGCACCAAATGATATAAGTGGTTTTAAATCAGCTAGTTTGTATTTTTCTGGATAACGTGTAGCGAAAATAATATCTAGAATATATTTTTCAATTTTTTCATCCATGTAAACATCTCTCACTGCTTTTTGAGCATCTAATATTTGTTTAACAGATATTACTGGGTTAACCTTGTCCCAAGAACCTTTCATATTGGCTCTCATTATCAATTGCTCCTCAGCAATTTTAGGATAATCAATAACGGTTTTAAGCATAAAACGGTCAACTTGCGCTTCTGGTAATGGATAAGTTCCTTCTTGCTCAACTGGGTTCATAGTTGCCATTACTAAAAATGGTTTGTCTAACTTAAAAGTTTCATCACCAATAGTAACTTGCTTTTCTTGCATCGCTTCTAACAAAGCAGACTGCACTTTTGCAGGCGCTCTGTTTATCTCATCTGCTAAAACAAAATTAGCAAAAATTGGACCTTTTTTTATGGAAAAATCATTAACCTTCATGTT
Organism: Flaviramulus sp.; assembly: GCF_982512915.1. Classification (NCBI taxonomy): domain Bacteria; kingdom Pseudomonadati; phylum Bacteroidota; class Flavobacteriia; order Flavobacteriales; family Flavobacteriaceae; genus Flaviramulus; species Flaviramulus sp. Next base: position 26,544 of record NZ_CEWOCJ010000026.1, read on the forward strand.
ATAAATTAATGTTCCTGTAACGTCTGCTGGTAATAAATCTGGAGTAAATTGTATTCTACTAAAGCTACCATCCACAGCTTGCGCTAGTGTATTAATAGCTAATGTTTTTGCCAATCCTGGAACACCTTCCAATAAAATATGTCCTTGTCCTAAAAGTCCAATTAGTAAACGCTCAACCATATGTTTTTGGCCAACGATAACTTTATTCATTTCTAGCATAAGTAAATCAACAAAAGCGCTTTCCTTTTCAATTTTCTCGTTAATCGACTTAATATCAATTGTACCTGTTTCTTCCATCGTTTTTTATTTAATTAAAAGCTCGAATATACTGTGCTTATTTGAGCATTGCAAATTGTTAAAATTTTTATTGATACCATGTTAAAAATTGGTTAAAAAAATGAGCTAAAAGCCTTTATTCATAGGTTTAACGAATAATTATGATAAGGTATTCCTAAATATTACTTTTTAAATAATTTTATATTCAAAATAACTCATAAACAAAGTTTTTGCATAAAATAGTTTTGAGTATTTTTATACAAATTTGAATAAAAAACCAATTAAAATGACGAAAACAGCCCTAATTACAGGAGCAACAAGCGGTATAGGAGAAGCTACAGCTTATGAATTTGCAAAACAAGGCATGAACTTGATACTTTGTGGCAGACGATTAGACCGATTACAAAACACAAAAAAAGCTTTAGAACATTTAACTAGAGTGCATATTTTAAATTTTGATGTAAGAGACAAAAAAGCTGTTTTTGAGGCTATTGAATCATTACCAGAAGATTTTAAACAAATAGATATTTTAATTAATAACGCAGGAAACGCCCATGGTTTAGACCCTATAAACACTGGAAATATTGACGATTGGGATGCAATGATGGATATTAATGTAAAAGGCCTGTTGTACGTTAGTAAAGCCATAATACCTCAAATGACAGAGCGAAAATCCGGGCAGATTATAAATATTGGGTCTTCCGCTGGAAAAGAAGTGTATCCCAAAGGAAATGTATATTGTGGTAGCAAACACGCTGTTTTAGCAATTACTGAAGGAATGCGTATGGATTTAAATCCATTTGGGATTAAAGTAGGTGCTATTAATCCAGGTTTAGTAGAAACGGAATTTTCTAAAGTTCGCTTTAAGGGTGATCCAATAGCTGATTCCGTTTATAAAGGCTTTAAAGCTTTACAAGCAGAAGATGTTGCAGAAGTAATTTGTTTTGCAGTTTCAAGACCTCCGCACGTAAATATTGCTGATATTTTAATGTTTTGTACCGCACAAGCTAGTTCAACAATTTTGAAAAAGGATAATTAAAACCCTTTTTATGTTCTCATAAAGTTAAAATGATTAATAAACGCCTTCTTATTAAACACCTATTAGCTCATAATGATGAAAATAGTTTTTATGATAAAAAAAGAAAAATAGATATCAGCCATAAAGAAGGAAAAGCAAAGTTTTTAAAACATATTTGCGCACTATCAAATAGTAATCCTAAAAACAATTCATACATAGTTATTGGTATTGAAGATGAAGATAATAAAATTGTAGGTGTAGATTTTTTTGATGATAGTAAAATACAAAACCTCATTAATGCTTATTTAACGAGTCCGCCTATTGTTCAATATGAAAATATTCCCTTTCCTCACTTACCAGACGATAAGGTTGTTGGACTGGTAACAATAAGAGCAACCGGTAAAATCACATCACTAAGAAAAAACATTTGGAAATATTATGGCGGTTCCATTTTTTTAAGAGACGGGAGCATGAGTATGCCCAAAGTTTTTGATATTGAAATAAAAGATGTGAACTCAAAAACAGTAGAAGCCATTGAAATTAATGCTCAAAATAATATTGAACATACGCTTGATGGTGTTTTCGATTTCATGAACAAACGGAAAGATTATGATGCCAAATACAAGGTGTTTAAAGAGTATTTTGTAGTGTGTTGGGCAGGACAAAAAAAGGTAGTAAAACAAGAAACGTTTTATTCTAGGGTTGATATTGAACTTATTAATGAACAAGTAAGGTTATTCTTTTCAGCCTTAGATGAGGTGTCTATATTTTTAGATGACGATAGTTTTAAAATCATAGAATATGTAAATCTTGGGCTTCAAGGTTCTAATAAATATTATCAATTGGAAGAAACTATAATTAAATTTGAAAATAATGCTAATTATAATATTGAAACCAAACTTTTATTTGAACCACCTCAATATGATAAAAAAGTATTATTTCATATATACAACACGAGCAATGCCATATTAGAAAAACTTAAAAAAGGAATTCCTATAACAAAACGAGAAGAAATAGACTTAAAAAACTTGCCAGCTACTTACCTAATTTGCTTCCTCAACTTATTTAACCAAGCTCTTGATAAACTAAATGAGGCGAAACCCTATTTAAAAGCTTACAGTGAAGAATTATATCTTTTACACAAAGAAACTTTACGAATTCTAAGAAAGGTAAAATACAGCTGATATTAATTTGAATTAAGAAATATAGAATATTCAAATAAAAAACTATATTTGTATCGCTATTAATCAACGAAACCTTGTGCTCCAAATCGATTTTTTAAATCTGAGTCAAGGTTTTTTTTATTTCTATAAATCAAACTTAATTCCTTGAGCCAGTGGCAGTTCAGTTGTATAATTAATTGTATTTGTTTGACGTCGCATATAAACTTTCCAAGCATCACTTCCAGACTCACGACCTCCACCAGTTTCTTTCTCACCACCAAAAGCACCTCCAATTTCAGCACCAGAGGTTCCTATATTTACATTAGCTATGCCACAATCTGAACCTTGAACGGATAAAAATCTCTCAGCTTCTCGTAAATTATTTGTCATAATTGCAGAACTCAAACCTTGAGCAACTTCATTTTGAATATCGATTGCATTCTCAACGTTTCCTGAATATTTTAACAAATATAAAACCGGTGCAAAAGTTTCATGTTGAACAATTTTAAAATGAGGTTCAGCTTCTGCAATTGCTGGTTTAACATAACAACCACTTTCATAACCTTCACCAGATAATACACGTCCTTCAACTATTATTTTACCACCTTCTTCAACAACTCGACTTAAAGCATTTTGATACATTTTTACAGCATCTGTATCTATTAATGGTCCAACGTGATTATTTTCATTTAAAGGATTTCCAATACGTAATTGATTGTATGCAAGCATAATAGCATCCTTCACTTTGTCATAAATACTTTCATGAATAATGAGTCTTCTGGTAGAAGTACAACGTTGTCCTGCCGTACCTACAGCACCAAAAACAGCACCAATAACCGTCATTTTTATATCGGCGTCCGGTGTAACTATAATGGCATTGTTTCCTCCTAATTCTAATAAACTTTTTCCTAATCTAGCCGCTACTTCTTGAGCTACTACTTTACCCATTCTAGTTGACCCGGTTGCTGAAATTAAAGGAATACGCATATCTTTTGTCATCATTTCTCCAACACTATAATCTCCATTAATTAGACAAGAAATTCCTTCTGGTAAATTATTTTTTGCAAAAACTTCAGCAGCTATATTTTGACAGGCTATCCCACATATAGGCGCTTTCTCACTCGGTTTCCAAACACAAACATCGCCACAAATCCATGCCAACGCGGTATTCCACGCCCAAACTGCTACTGGAAAATTAAAAGCAGAAATTATACCAACAACCCCTAATGGATGGTATTGCTCGTACATACGATGTCCGGGTCTCTCACTATGCATTGTTAAACCGTGTAGTTGACGGGATAATCCAACGGCAAAATCACAGATATCTATCATTTCTTGAACTTCACCTAATCCCTCTTGATACGATTTACCCATTTCATAAGAAACAAGCTTGCCCAAATAAGCCTTTTTTTCTCTCAATTTATCGCCAAACTGCCTCACAATTTCACCTCTTTGCGGGGCAGGCATCGTTCTCCAAATTTTAAATGCTTTAGTAGCAGCTTTCATTACAAGTTCATAATCTGCTTTCGTAGTGGTTTCAATTTTTGCTATTAATTTACCATCAACTGGAGAAAAAGATTGCATAATTTCACCACTAGAAAAATTATTTAATCCTATTGAAGTACCTTCATTTATATCTTTAATTCCTAATTGTTTTAGGGCTATATCTATCCCAAAATCAGTAGCTAGTGTATTCATTAATTATTGATTTGTTAATTATGATTAAATTATTTACGAATATACCAATAAAAAGTCGTTTTTATTAGATTTTAATGACGATAAATCGATTTAATATGGGTATATATTAAATTAAAAATAGACTTATCTACTTGAAGATTTAAAATGTAAAAATTAAAATAATAGTATTTTATTTTACCGTTTTAAAGTAAAATGCCCTGTGAATTTTTGCCCTTCAATAATAATAACATACCAATAGTCATCAGATGGTAAGTTTTCCCCTCGGTAAGTTCCATCCCAACTGAATGTACTGTTTTTTGAGAATTTTAGCAACTTCCCATAACGATTATAAATCGAAACTTCTGACGAGGCATAAAATTCGATTCCTGCCAGGTTAAATATATCTTTAATACCATCATTATTGGGGGTAAAGAATTTTGGAATATAAAAATGCAAATACTGTGATGTTATAGTACTAGTGCAATTTCGTTGTTTCACAAAAACATTATAAAGCCCACCATCAACATTTAAAAACACATTACTAGATTGATAAACATTTCCATCTAAAGAATATTGAAAATCTCCGGAATTTGATGTGGTAATAATGACGTCATTACCATCAGAAATTACATTTTCAATTATGGGTGTTTCTAATAATGTTACCTCAAAAATTCTTGTTTCAAAAGAACAAACACCACCAGTTATATCTACCGAGAAAGTTCCTGCACTATCAATAGTAATATTATCAGCTGTAACACCTGTACTCCAAATAAAAGTTGGGCTAGAAATATTGGTTTGAGCTATTAAGTTTAAAGTTGTGGTTTCACATAAATCTAAATTTTCTTCAAATACATTTCCTGGTTGAGTTCCTGTTATATCCCAAGAACATGTTGTGTTGTTAAATATAGCCGTTTCCCAACATTCTAAAATAGGTTGTAAAGGTTGCGTGCCTGTTACTATCCATGAGCAACTGGTATTATCAAAACTTCTAGTTTCCCAACATTCTATTGTTGTACTTGGTTCTAATGGTTGTGTGCCTGTTACTATCCACGAGCAACTGGTATTATCAAAACTTCTAGT
>NZ_CEWOCJ010000027.1:0-30685 GCF_982512915.1 Flaviramulus sp.
AAGAAGGCATGTTAATAGACACATTTAGTCCTGTAAGAGAAGATTTTTTAAGTGAGGTCAAGGTGTCATATTTTGGAAATAAATAGGAAAAATATAAAAATATTATTGTCCAATATTTATAAATCTCATTTAAAATACTATTAAAATATAAAATTAATTTTTTTTAACATAAAATTAATATATATTTGGTAAACCAATCTGGTAAACCAATCAAAAACGAACTTAAACTAATGTATAACTACCTTAAAATTATTCGCATATGTAAATAAATAGAAAAAGGATAGGTGCACGCCTATCCTTTTAAATCGTTTACTTCTTTTAGGAGGGAAGTAAAAACAAAAACACGCAATTACTTTAATAAAAACATGTGTTCTACAAAATTACAAAAAAAATATAAGAACAATTGTTTTTAATTAAGGTTAAAAGAGTTTTTAAAGAATTCTAATTATCAGTTACAAGCAAACTGAAAAACTAATATTTTAAAAACAAAAAAACTAATTATGAATTTAAAAACTAAGCTAATTTTAATGGTTTTATTGATATTCAATATCACCATTTTTGCCCAGAACAGTACCATAATAAAGGGTACTGTAGTATCTGCAACAGATAATATACCAATACCAGGTGTAAATGTTGTTGTATTAAAAACTATTAAAGGAACAACTACTGATTTTGATGGTAAGTACCAAATACAAGCCAATGAGGGAGAAGTTCTTCAGTTTTCTTATTTAGGTTTTGTTACACAATTGGTAATAGTATCTAATCAAAATAATATAAATATTGCTTTAGCTGAGGATTTATCTCAGTTAGACGAGGTAGTAATAGTTGGATATGGTACTCAAAAAAAATCTCATCTTACCGGAGCTATTTCAAAAGTAGTAAACGAAAGTCTAGATCAAATAGCAGTTTCGAGGGTTGATGATGCTTTAATTGGTCAGGTATCAGGTGTTAATATTCAAGCTACAAACGCAGAAGCTGGTGGAGCTCCTACCATAACTATTAGAGGTTTTGGTTCTATAACTGCAGACTCCGGTCCTGCTTTAGTTGTTGATGGTGTCGTAGTAAGTTCTGATTTTCTTGGAAATTTGAATATGAATGATGTGGAATCTTTTGAAGTCTTAAAAGATGCTGCATCGGCTGCTATTTACGGTAGTGAAGGCTCTAATGGTGTTATTTTGATTACTACTAAAAGTGGTAAATCAGGCAAAACAAAATTTAGCTACGAAGCTTATACAGGTCGTAAAGAAGCACATGGAAGTGATGATTACAGAAAAAGCGTTGCAAAATGGGCTCAAATAGAACAAGCAGCAACGGGAACGCTTTCTGGAGAAACTTTATATGCGCAACTATTAGTTGCGACTACAGGAGTTGATAGAGATTGGCAAGATGTTTTCTTTGATGGAGGTAATATTACTAGTCACTCTTTGTCTGCCCGTGGTGGTAGTGAAAATACAAAGTTTAGCACTTCTTTAAGAGCACTTCATGATGAAGGTGTGGTAATTACTGATGACTATAAATTATACACTGCTAGCTTAAAGGTGGATTCAAAATTAGGCAAAAAAGTTAAATTCGGAATCAATGCGACGCCTTCTTATTCTAAGCAAAGAAATTTACCAACATCTATACATAATCCAACCCGTCAATCACCTTGGTTGCCCATTTATCATACAGAAGAAACACTTCAGTTTATTAACAGAGGTTCTTATCCAGATGTTGGCGTAGGTGATTATTTTTATGAGAATCATTTAGTTAATTTAGATTTAGATAATGATGGTAACTCAGAAAGACCTCGTACTTCAGGAGATTCAAATCCTTATGCTCAATATGTTGAAAGAGAACATTATGAGTTTAATACAAAGTTATTTGGTTCTACATATTTAAGTTATGAAATTTTAGATGGACTAACAGCTAAAACATCATTAGGTGTAACTTTAGAACAAAGAAAAAGAACTAGATGGGATGGTACAAAGCATCATGCTGCTGGTAATAGTAGAGCCCAATACAATTTACAAAACAGATATCGTACAAGATTAATTTCTGATAACACATTAAATTACAATAAAGCTTTTGGTAATCATGAAATTGATGTCTTAGCTGGTATGACTATTCAACAAAGAAAAAGCGAGAATAGTGAAGTAACTGGTAATGGTTATTCAAACGATTTACTTAAAAATTTACAAGGTGCTACTGCAATAGCTGAGTACATAGAAGTAAATACAGAACTTAAAAAAGTAGGTTATTTTGGTAGAATAAATTATGCTTTTGCCGATAAATATTTAGCATCCATATCTTTTAGACGTGATGGTAGTTCTGTTTTTGGAATAAATACTAAATGGGGAAATTTCCCTGCAGCATCTGTTGGCTGGAATGTAGCTAAAGAAAACTTCTTAAAAGATAGTGATTTTGTAAGCAATTTAAAGTTTAGGGCTAGTTATGGTTTCACAGGAGCTGAGAATTTTAATGTAGGAAATGATGTAGTAAATGTATGGCCGTATTTAGCATTATTACAAAACTCTAATGCTATTACTGATGGTAATATCGATGCAGGTGTTTCTCCTCTTAATATTGCTAACGCATTATTACAGTGGGAGGCTTCAGAAGAATTTAATCCAGCTTTAGATTTTGGGTTTTTTAATAACAGAATTTCAGGTTCTATTGATTATTACCAACGCACTAGTGATAAATTATTATTAAATAATCCTGTATCATACGTTACAGGTTTTAATGGAGGTATTGTAAACTTAGGGGAAGTTCAAAATAGAGGATGGGAACTTGAGTTAAGAACAAAAAATATTGCAAACGAGAAATTTTCTTGGAATTCAACCATAATCGCATCAACTAACCAAAATGAATTATTAAGTTTTGGAGATTCTAACAACGCTTTAATAGAAGATACTTACGGAAGAAACTCACAATGGATAAATCGTGTTGGTGAGCCAATATCTTCTTTTTGGGGATTTGTTGTAGATGAACAAGCTTATAATGAAATTGAGTTTAGAACAACTTATGTTGATAATCCTTGGAACCGTATTAACGGTCAAGCACAAGATGTGATAGTTAAAGATTTAAATGGAGACGGTATCATTACAGACGATGACAAAACGATTCTTGGTGATCCATATCCAGACTTAGTATATAGTTTTACTAATGAGTTTAAATTTGGAAACTTTGATTTCTCTTTTATGTTACAAGGTAGTGTAGGAGCTCAAGTAAATAATATTGGAGATGAATATTTCTATAACTGGTTTGGTAATTCAACAAGAAATGGTGGCGAGTTACAAGCTGTAGCAGATGGGTTAGTTACACACCCTTCTTTCATTCAAGAGAAAGTACTAACTAGTGAAGTTATAGCTAGTGCCGACTATTTTTCATTACGTAACATAAATATTGGGTATAATATGCCAGAAGATTTAACAACTAAATTAGGTGTATCTGGTCTAAGACTTTATGCTACGGCTCAGAACTTGATATACATAACTGCTGATGATTATCATGGTTTCAACCCTGAGCATGATGATAATGGTAATCCAAGAGCTTATGGTTCTCAAAGAGGAGGTACTCCAATATTTAAAACAGTAACACTTGGTTTGAACATCGATTTTTAATTTAAAAAACTTATAAATTATGAAACATATAAAATATTTAATCTTTGCCATTACAGGGTTTATTTTTACTTCTTGTAGTGATGAGTTTTTAAATCCACTTCCAGATACCGCAGTTGCTGTTGATGCCTACTTCCAATCGGATGAAGATGTTTTGTCTGGAGTTATAGGTATTTATGATGCCTTTCAGGGTGTTAATGAAAATACCGAGACAAATATTGGTAACTTTAACAGAGGGGTTCAATTTGAGCACCTTCTAACAGAACATCGTACAGATAATACAAGAAACGCAACATTAGAGGGTTCAAAGTCTGATTTTCACAGATATATAGTTGAAGCCAATAACGTGGAATCTGAAGATTATTATGCATCTATGTATCAAGCTATTTTTAGAGCTAATAATGTATTAAACTTTATTAGTATAGCAGACGAATCTAATCAAGCTAAATATACAGCAGAAGCTAAATTTTTAAGAGCCTATGCATATTTTAAATTAGTTAGATTATTTGGAGATGTGCCTTTAGTAACAACTGTACCAGGTCCGTTGGATAACGAAGTTCTTTTTACTAGAATACCAGTAGCACAGATTTATACACAAATTATAGAAGATTTACAAGAAGCAATTAGTGTTTTAGATAATTCTAGTAAATCTAGAGCTTCAAGAGCTGCTGCACAAGCGATATTAGCTAAGGTATATTTAACACAGTCAACACCCAATTATCCAGGAGCACAACAATTGTGTGAAACTATTATTAATAGTTTGGAATATGATTTAGAACCAAACTATGCCAATGTATTTTATTCAGAGTTAAATGATGAAATTATTTTCGCTATACAATATCAATCAGGAAATGCTCAAGAAAGCCAAAGTTTTTCATCTGAATTTACCTCTACAATACGCGCTGGTAGAGAAGATGGACAAAATATTGTTAATACAAATCTTAAGGCTGAGTTTGATGCTATAGGAGGAGATAGAACAACTGTTTCTATCACAAATTTAGATGGTAGTCTTGATGATGATGAAAATGAGGTAGCTAAATTTTTACCAGATGGTTTTGACTATACCGATAATTATGGTCCAAATGCACGTAATGCAGGTAATGATTATATAGCTATGCGTTTTGCTGATGTACTTTTAATGCATGTAGAGGCAATTTTAGCTGGAGGTGCTGCAACTGTTGATTCTGATGCATTAACGTCTTTCCAAAGAATAAGAGATAGAGCATTCCCAGCAACTGCTCCAAACGCCATAGCTAGTATAACAAAAGAAGAATTATTGCGTGAAAGACGCGTAGAACTAGCTTTTGAAAACCAAAGATGGTTTGATCTACTTAGATTTGGAGTTGCAGAGTCTGTATTAGGCGCACATGCCATAGAAATGGGGTATATCTTCAATTCTAGAGCCTTATTATTACCAATTCCAGCAAGAGAAATAAACATAAGTGGTGGCTTATTAACACAAAATCCTGGGTATTAATTTAAAAATAATTAACTATGAAAAATAAAGTAAATATTTTCCGTAAAACAACACTATTACTGTTAAGTATAGTTACAGCTAGTTTTATTTATAGTTGTGATCCAAGTCTTTTTAGAGATGATTTACCAGATGCGAGTTCGCAGGTAGATAATTTTTTACCAACTTCTGATTTTTCGTTTACTCCTGGCGAAAGAAATTTTAATACAATTCAATTTATTAATCTAGCTACTGAATCTACAAAATTTCTTTGGGATTTTGGAGGAGGAGATACTTCAACAGAACAAGATCCAATTTATACTTTTGTTGATGGTGAAGGTACCTATACAGTAACACTTACTGCTAGTGATGAAAATGGAGCATCAGCAACAAAAACAATTGATATAGAAGTTATTGATAGATTTGTACCTATTTCGCCAGAAGTTATAAATGGTGATTTTGAAAATAGTAGTAATAACTGGAGAATCGACTTTTCAAATGGTTGGTCAGGTTTTGGCTTTGAGTCTAGTAGTGATGGTTCTTGGTTGCTTTATGATGGTACTGATAATGGGGCAAAAACAAAAGGAGCAAAATGGAATAGAAATAGATCTGCTGCAGAGTGGGCTAACCCAAACACGAGACATGCATACCAATCAATAGTTGTAACACCTAATTGGGAATATACTTTAGAGTTTGAATATGCTATAAAAGATGATATTGCAGTGGATCCAATAGGGGGAAGACGATTTGTTGCAGAAATTCTTGATGGACATTTTACTGATGGCGTTGATGCCTATAATCAATCTATTGCAGGAGGTGCTTTAGTAACTCATGTAGGTACAGAGGTAAAAGGTAAAACAACATTTACACAAGTTAAAGTTGATTTTACTTCAAACGATTCTGGTTTAATTTCTATATGGTTATGGGCGGTTACTCCTGTTGATTTATATGCAGATAATGTTAAAGTATATCCAAGAAGATAGAATACAATAATGAAAAGATTCCGAAAAGAAATATTAGTAACTTTATTAATAACACTTCTAACTGTTAACGCTACCTCTCAAAATAATGAGAGTAGCGTAGCAGAATCGGAAACAAAAGTTAACAAAAAGAAACGAAAGGCTAAAGTAAGATTGCCAGATATCGATTTAAGTCATTGGAAAGTTACGCTTCCTGTAGCCAACGATGAAGGTAAGCCTTATGAAATAGATCCCCCTGAAATTCTAGATTTTGCCTCCATTGAGATTGCAAAACCTTATATGTATATTGATTCAACACAAGGAGCAATAATATTTCATGCAATGCCAACAGACTCTAAAACAAGAAATACGAAGTATTCTAGGTCTGAACTGAGAGAACAAATGGTTTCGGGTGAAAATAATGTGAATTGGACCTTTGCCCAAGGAGCATATATGAAGGGTAAGTTAGCTATGGAAGAATCTACAAAAGGTTCTGATGGTAAATATCATAGAACTATTATCATGCAAATTCATGGTCGTTTAACTAATGAACAACGTGATTTAATAGGTGCTGATGATAATAATGCACCACCAATTTTAAAAATATATTGGGATAATGGGAAAGTTAGAGTTAAAACAAAAATTCTAAAAAATCCTAGTGCAACCGATGAGGAATTACTTCATGAAGCTGCCTGGGATGATGATGAAGGTTTTAATTTTGATCAAGAAGTAGGATTTAGAAAATTTACTTTAGAAGTTAAAGTTTCTGATGGTAAAATGGTAGTTGTATTAAATAATACAGAATATAAAGTTTACGAAAATATTCATATGCGTAGATGGGGTATTTTTGAAAATTATTTTAAAGCTGGAAATTATTTTCAATCAAGAGATGAAGGTTCTTTTTCAAAAGTAAAATATTACGAGTTAGAAGTTAGTCATTAAATAATGAATAAAATAGGGGTTAAATATCTTTTCGATTTTTTAAAAATGCCAATTTCAGGAATAGCGTTTTTATTAGTATTTTTTTGTTGCCAAAATAATGAAATAACAGAACAAGAGTTTACAGTTGTTATAGATAATGATGATGAAACTCCAGATAATGAAACAATAAGTCCAACTTATAAACTACCAAATATTAGTTTAACAAATTGGAAAGTAACACTCCCAGTTGGCGATCCAACTGAAGTATTACCACCTGAAATTTTAGATTACGGAAATAATGAAACTTTAAAACCATTTTTTTATAACGATTCTATCAATGGAGCATTAGTTTTTTATACCTATCCGCAATCTTCAACTGCAAATTCCTCTTATTCTAGAACAGAATTAAGAGAATTAATGAATCCCTCAGATAGAGGTAAAACAAATTGGACTTTTTCCCAAGGTGGAAAGATGAAAGGTACACTTCAAATGGATGAAATATCGAAAGATTCTGATGGAGATTTTCATAGAACAATCATCATGCAAATTCATGGAAGATTAACAGATCAACAAAAAAATCTAATAGGACAAAGTGATAATAATGCACCTCCTATGTTAAAAATATATTGGCAAGATGGTAAAGTGAGAGTTAAAACTAAGGTTTTAAAAGACGTTAATACTTCTGAAATCGATATTTTAAGAACAAGTTCGTGGACAGACGATTCTGGATATTATTTTTCAAAATATGTTGGTTTTGATAAGTTTACATTAGAAGTAAAAGTAGAAAGCGGAAAAATGGAAGTCATACTTAATAATGAAGAGACTGTAGTTTTTAATGATATCAACATTCAAAAATGGGATATCTTTGAAAACTACTTTAAAGCAGGAAATTATTTAGGAACAATAGATAAAGATGCTTATGCAAAGCTAAAATATTTTGAGTTAAGTGTATCCCATTAAGAAATTTAAATATTATAAAAATCTAGATTTTAATTAAAGAGGTTAATTATATTTTTTTAAATTTATAAATAATATGTGGTAAACCAATTTTGTAAACAATAGGTAAATGAAATTAGAAGTTGTAACAACAAGAGAAAATCAAGACGTTCAGAGTTATATCATCAATAAAATTAAAGATTTAATAAATTTTAAAAATCTTGATACTGGTGATAAATTACCATCTGAAAGGATGCTATCTGAAAAATTTGAAGTAAGTAGAAGTAATGTTAGAGATGCCATTCAAAGATTAGAGTTTTATGGTCTTTTAAAATCGATTCCACAAAGCGGTACTTTTGTTGCGAATATTGGTGTTATAGCCATGAATGGAATGATTGAAGATATACTAGGTTTAGAAACCCCAGATTTTAAATCTTTAGTCGAGACAAGAATTTTGTTAGAACTTAAAACAGTAAGATTAGCTGCGTTGAGAAGAACCGAGGAAGATTTAGAACATATGAAGCAAACGCTTTATGCATATAAAAAGAAAGTTTTAAATGGAGAAGATGCTGTACAAGAAGATTTATTATTTCACTTAGCAATTGCTAAAGCAAGTGGTAATAGTACTATGAATACTTTTATGTTAACAATTACCCCAGAAATTATTACAAACTTTGAAAAATATCATGTTTGTGATGAAAATCAAGCATTTACAGGAATAAAAGAACACACAGATATTTTTGAGGCCATTAAAAATAAAGCCCCTCAATTAGCTAAAGAAAAAATGAAAATTCATTTTAAAGCATTATATCAATATTGTTATAACATTTAATTTAATTATTGAGATTGAAATTGCACGCTTTCAATCTTAATTATGAAATAATAGGAGGAATAGAAACAAAAACAAACATTACTTTATTAAAGATTTTCTTCTCAGATTTTTTCTAAGAAAACTCTTTTGTAAGTATTATTTAGGCAATTATATTATTGAGTTGTTTAAACTAATTTTATGGACATATAACACGTTCATTCAAAAATTAAATTAATGAAAATAAAGGGTTTACGTTGGTGGGTTGTAGGTTTAATTGCACTAGCAACAGTTATAAATTATATAGATAGGCAATCATTAAATGTTCTCTGGCCACAAATTTCTGAGGAATTATATCCAGATAAGAACATGGATGAACGCAAAGAAATTTTTGGTTGGATTTCTTCTATCTTCTTATTCTCCTATGCATTTGGTCAAGCTATTTTTGGCAAGATATTCGATAAAATAGGAACACGTTTAGGTTTTGTTTTTTCAATAGGATTTTGGTCAATAGCAACAGCATTACATGCATTAGCAAAAGGGTTTTTAAGTTTTGCAATTTTTAGATCTATATTGGGAGTTGCAGAAGCTGGAAATTGGCCTGGAGCAGCAAAAGGAAATGCAGAGTGGTTTCCAGCAAAAGAGCGTGCATTTGCACAAGGTATTTTTAATTCAGGCGCAGCAGTTGGTGGCATTATTTCAATTCCAGCGATTGCTTATATGTCAATTCATTTTAGTTGGCAAATGATTTTTATTATTGTAGGTGTTATAGGATTGTTATGGTTAATCCCATGGATGTTAATAGTAAAATCTCCACCAGAAAAACATCCTTGGCTTACTGAAGAAGAAAGGGTTTATATCCTTGATAAGTCTCAAAACAAACATGCTAATAAAAATGAAACAGACAAAATTGAAGATGAATATAATCCAACTACAGCTAAGGTTTTGTCTCACAAAGAAAGTTGGGGAGTCATAATTGCTTCAGCAGCAATTGATCCAATTTGGTGGTTATTTGTTTTTTGGATTCCAACGTACTTAGTTGAAGTTTATAATATGGATGTTAAAGGAATAGCTATTTATGGATGGGTTCCTTATGTAGGAGCTATGCTTGGTGCTTGGTTTGGAGGGCTTTTAGCTCAAAATCGGATGAAATCAGGTTGGTCAATAAACAAAACTAGAAAATTTGTAATAAGTTTAGGTTGCTTTATAATGTTACCTTGTTTTTATTTATTATCCGATCCAGGAAGTCCTGTTAATGCAGTAATAATTATGGCAACTATCCTTTTTGGATTTCAAACAGCTATAGGTAATATTCAAACATTACCAAGTGATTTGTTTGGTAAAAACACCGTTGGAACACTCTCTGGTTTATCTGGAATGTCAGCAAAATTTGCTGGCGTTGGTCTTACGTCATTAGTAGCTACCTTAACTATGGGTGGAAATTATACACCGGCATTCATAGTTGGTGCGATTTTAACATTAATAGTATTAGCAAGCGTTTGGATTTTATGTCCAAAAATCGAACTATTAAAGAAAAAAATATAATATAAAAATTAAAAATATAAAATTAATAAAATGAGTAAAAATAAAGGAAAAGTAGCAATTATTACAGGAGCTACAGGTGGTATTGGTTTCGCAGTGGCAAAAAGGTTAGGTAAAGATGGATATACGGTTGTTTTAAATGGTATTGAAGACGAGGCTGGAGCAAAAAGAGTTGAAGAGCTTACTGCAGAAGGAATTACTGCAGAGTATTACGGGTTCGATGTAACAAAAGATGAAGAAGTAACCAAAAATATCAATAAAATTGGTGAAAAATATGGACGCATAGATGTACTTGTAAATAATGCGGGTGGACTAGGTGGTAGATCTAGGTTTGAAGAAATGACAACTGAATTTTACAGATTTGTTATGGCACTTAACCTAGATTCTGTGTTTTTTGCTTCAAGAGCAGCTATTCCTTTCCTAAAAAAGGGAGTACATGCATCTATAATTAATTATACATCAAATGCAGGATGGACAGCAGGAGGACCTGGAGCAGGAATTTACGGAACATCTAAGGCTGGAGTTCATGCAATAACTCGTGCATTAGCTAAGGATTTGGCTGAATATGGCATTCGAGTAAATGCTGTATCTCCAGGTACTATTGATACACCTTTTCATGCGCAAATTAAAGCAACAAAACCAGAAGTATTTGCTTCTTGGGCAAACAGTATTATGTTAGGAAGATTAGGAGAACCAGAAGACGTTGCTGGTGTAATTTCATTTTTAGCAAGTGAAGATGCGTCTTTCATAACCGCTGAAACCATCCAAATTGGTGGTGGACAAGCTTTAGGAATCTAAATTCTTTTCTGTTAGTTTGTTAAACTAAAATATAAAAATGCGTTAGATTAAAACTGAAATTTGCATTAATAATATGAAGTTAAAGATAATAAGGCGTATTTATTTGATATAAAACTATATAAATAAAAAAGTGACACAGTTAATTTGTGTCACTTTTTTATTTCGAAGAATCTCTAACAATTAATTCGGCATCTAAAATTTGCTTTGTTAGAGTTTGTTTCAAATTTTCAGACTTTACCAATTTTAAAAATGTTTGCGCAGCTAATTTACCGATTTCTTTACTGTGTTGATTTATACTTGTAATAGAAGGGGAGACGAAGGAGGTAAAAGGCTCATTTCCAAACCCAACTAAACGCATCTCATTTGGAACTCTCACATGGTTTTCTTCTAAAACTTGTAAAGCACCTAAAGCAGCATAATCACTTGCAATATAAACAGCATCTGGTTTTGTATTTAGTTCTAATAATTTTTGCATTTGAATACGTCCATCTTCTAGTGTCAAATCACTTTCAATAAGTAACTCATTTTCAAAAGACAAATTATATTTCTTTATAGCATCTACATAACCTCTAATTCTATTATTAAAAATTCGAGTCCTTTTAAATCCACCTATATGGGCTATTCTTTTACAACCTTTGGAGATTAAATGTTCAATGATCATGTGGCTACTATCATAATCATTAATACCAATATAATCTACATTCAAATCATTTTCACCTCTATCAAATAAAATAAGCGGAATACCTTTAGATTTTATTTTTTCGTAATAAGTTAAATCAACGGTTTCATTCGCCATGGATGCAATAATACCATCAACTTGAGTAAACAATAAGGTATCAATATTGGCACATTCTTTTTTATAAGATTCATTTGACTGGGTTATTATTATGTTATACCCTTCTTTATTTAAAACATCTTCAATATTTTCGATAACAGAAGAAAAGAAATTACTATTTGTTCTTGGCACAATTACACCCACTAAATTACTTTTACCTTTTCGTAGAGCACTAGCTAAATGATTTGGTTGATAATTTAAATCTTCAGCAACTTTTTTAACAGCTTCTTTTGTTTTTTTACTAATACGCGAATCATCATGTAATGCTTTAGACACTGCCGCAGGGGAGATGTTAAGGACGTTAGCAATATCTTTTATTGTTATTTTTTTTTTAGTATTCAATTTTTTTATATATTCGCTTAATCGTTTAAGCAAATATATTATATTAGTTATTATAATCAAAACAAGACATTTAATATGTTGTTTTGATTTTATTTTTAAGTATATGGTTAATCGTTTAACCAAAATTAATTTTTATTAAAAAAACCAATTTAAATGAGTAGAGTAGTAACATTTGGAGAAATCATGTTAAGATTAGCTCCACAAGGATTTTTAAGATTTTCTCAAGCTGATAATTTTGATGTTGTTTATGGAGGTGGAGAGTCTAACGTAGCGGTTTCATTAGCTAATTATGGTATTTCTGTAGATTTTGTAACGCGTTTACCAAAAAATGATATTGGTCAATGTGCGATGATGGAAATGCGTAAGCGTGGTGTAGGTGTTGATAAAATTGTTTGGGGTGGCGATCGTTTAGGTATTTATTTCTTAGAAACCGGTGCCGTATCAAGAGGAAGTAAAGTAGTTTACGATAGAGCACATTCTGCAATGGCTGAAATTCAATCTGGTATGGTTGATTGGGATAGCGTTTTTGAAGGTGTAGAGTGGTTTCATTGGACTGGTATTACGCCTGCTATTTCTCAAAGTTCTGCTGATGTTTGTCTTGAAGCTGTTAAAGCAGCAAGTGCTAAAGGAATTACTATTTCTACAGATTTAAATTATAGAGCA
The DNA here is from genome assembly GCF_982512915.1 of Flaviramulus sp. Classification (NCBI taxonomy): domain Bacteria; kingdom Pseudomonadati; phylum Bacteroidota; class Flavobacteriia; order Flavobacteriales; family Flavobacteriaceae; genus Flaviramulus; species Flaviramulus sp. The sequence goes on from NZ_CEWOCJ010000027.1 coordinate 12,860, forward strand.
AAACTTTGGAAATATTGTGATGCTGCTCATAGAGAAAAAATAATGACAGAATTAACATCTTATTGTGATGTTGTTTTAGGAAATGAAGAAGATGCAGAAATGCATTTCGGTATTAAACCAGATGGAGCTGCTGTTCAAACACATGGGCATGATGTTAAAGCTGAAGCATTTTTATCTGTTTGTCAGCAAATGATGAAAAAATTTCCAAGAGCTAAAAAAGTAATTACAACTTTAAGAGGTTCTATTTCAGCATCTCATAATTCGTGGGCTGGTGTTTTATATGATGGTAAACAAATGTTACAAACGCGCCAATACCAAATTACTGATATTGTTGATAGAGTAGGTGGAGGAGATTCTTTCATGGGTGGTTTAATTTATGGTTTATTAACTTATCCCGATAATGATCAAAACGCTTTAGATTTTGCTGTTGCAGCATCTTGTTTAAAACACACCATAAAAGGTGATGCTAACTTAGTGACTGTAGATGAGGTAACTAAATTGATGGGGGGTGACGCTTCTGGTAGAGTAGCTAGATAAAAAATATACGTGTTTAATAGTTGAACAGTTTAAAATCTAATAGAATTTTTATAGTTCAATAGATAGAATATTAAAATAAATAAACATTTACACAAAATGGCTCAATTTTCAAGATTAGAAGTAGCACAAGCTATGAAAGAAACAGGAATGATTCCTTTGTTTTTTCATAACGATTTAGAATTAAGTAAAAACATTTTAAAAGCATGTTATGATGGTGGTGCAAGATTGATGGAATTTACTTCTCGTGGCGATTTTGCTCACGAAGTTTTTGGCGAATTAACAAAATACGCTGTAAAAGAACTTCCGGGTATGATTATGGGTGTAGGTTCAGTAACAGATGCAGCAGCAGCCTCATTATACATGTCATTAGGCGCTAATTTTATTGTAACGCCTGTATTAAGAGAGGATATTGCTATAGTTTGTAATAGACGTAAAGTTTTATGGTCCCCTGGTTGTGGTAGTTTAACTGAAATTGCTAGAGCAGAAGAGTTAGGCTGTGAAATAGTGAAATTATTCCCAGGTGATTTATACGGACCTAAATTTGTAAAAGGTATAAAAGGCCCTCAACCATGGACTAGTATTATGCCAACAGGCGGTGTATCTCCAACTGTTGAAAATTTAAAAGGTTGGTTTGATGCAGGTGTAACTTGTGTTGGTATGGGATCTCAATTAATCTCTAAAGATATAATAACTAATAAATCTTATAAACAACTTGAAGAACAAGTAAAAGAGGCATTAGATATTATCAAGTCTGTTAGAAATTAATTCATTTTTAATGTTTTAGTTTTAAGGTTATAATTAATATTCGAATTTTTTTAAGATTTGGCATTAAAACCTAACGTTTGTTCGTTAGGTTTTTTGTTTCTTTTATTTAGTAAGCATTTCTTTAGTAGCAATCGTTCTAAATCCAGTATGGTCTGAGCCAGAATCTGGAGTCATACCCATTTTAGCAGAAATTCTAAAACTTGCACAATAAGAAGCATTACATAAAAATGAACCTCCTTTAATAACATGTTCTTGTTGGTAAGGATTATCTGGGCTGTAACTTTTTGAAGCACCTTGTGGATTGATAATTTCTTTGGTTGTATCTAATTCTTCATAATAATTGACATTAAATAAATCACTAGTTATTTCCCAAACATTTCCCATCATATCATAAATACCAATGCTATTTGGTGCGTACGATTTTATAGGAGCTATAAATTCAAAACCATCAACTGATTCGTTTTTTATAGGGAAGACTCCCTGCCAAGTATTTGCATTATCGTTTAAAACATCATAGTTGTTTCCCCAGGTGTAAATATTATCTGTAGAATTTCCTTGAGCCGCAGATTCCCATTCAGCTTCCGTTGGTAATCGGCGATTAGCCCATTTGCAATATGCTAAAGCATCTTCAAAAGCAATATGTACAACTGGATAATCATCTTTACCCTCTATATTACTGTTAGGTCCTTCAGGATGTTTCCAATTAGCTCCTATTTTCCAAATCCACCATTGAGAATAATCACCCATACTGGCAACTTTATTAACATTTTTATTAAAAATCAAACTTCCCGGTTGCAAAATAGAATCATGAGGTTTTGTTGTGCCTTCTGGTAAATCCTTTTTCATTTCATCCCAATCAATTTTTCTTTCAGCTACAGTTACATAATTTGTAGATTCTACAAAAGTTTTAAATTGCTTATTTGTAACTTCGTTAATATCAATAAAAAAACCATAAACAGTAACTTGATGTGCAGGTTTTTCTCTTGGCATTGCATAATTATCTCCGGATTTTGCCCCTTGTATAAAAGTTTTACTTTTTACCCATACCATCCCTTCAGGAGCAGATATGTTTTCAATTTCTTTATTTTCAATTACAAATTCTTCTTTTACTTTTTCTTTACAACCCAAGAATAAAATTGTAAGTATTAAATTAGTAAGTATGATTTTTTTAATTTTCATAAATTTTTATTTTTCGATATAAGAGATTATAAAGTTAGCTTTTTAGCTATAATAATTATTTTATCTTCATAAATATTTGTTGTAAAAAAAAGATACAATGTACCACCATCTTTAATATTGAATTTTTTTTTCAATTGTTCAACGGTTTCAGGAAAGTTTCTAGTGGTTATATTAGCTTTAGAAATGCCTAACTTTTTTAATGCTTTTTTATTATATGGTAATACATTTTCAATTTTAAAAGTTCGTCCAGGAAAATCAATCAGCACATCACTTGTGTAAAAATGAGAATGTTTATGGAGTTTAAAAATCTTTAATTGTTTAGAAATTTCATTGAAGGCACCAGCTTTAAGAAGCGCAACATTGGGTTCGTATAAATACCTAAGAGGTTCACTAAATGTGCTTTCTGCTATTTTTTCATTTTCTAAAAAAAATGAGAACTTTTCTTTTTTATCCTTTTTCAGGTTAATGGTTTCTACTTTTATATCATATTCAAATCCATTTTCTAAAATCCAAAGCAATTCTTTTACCTCGTTATTTACAGCAACTACATGAATGGTTTTTACAAACTTTAATTCACCAATGCCCAAAGAAATATCTAGTAATGGCGATGTTTTAATCATAATATTTTTTGAATGCTTAAAAAGTAAATCCAAATGTTCAGGTACATTTGGTAAACAGTCTTTTAAAAAAAACACTTTACCTTTTGTGTCATGTCTTCTTGATGGATCCATATAAATCCAATCAAATTGCTTTTTACTTTCTTTTAAAAAAATAATACCATCAATTTTGGTAATTCTTATATTTTGAATATTTAACTGTTTGTAGTTGTGGTTTACAATATCCGAAAGGCTCTCGTTTATCTCACAATGATAAACGTTTTTAAAGCGTTTTGAGAAGTATAAACAGTCTACACCAAAACCACCTGTTAAATCTATGATATGCTCACCTTCTAGTAATTCTGATTTATATTTAGCTGTAATTTCAGAGGATGTTTGCTCAATATTAAGTTTATTTGGGTAATATATTTTTTCTATATGAAACCAAGTTGATAACTTTTTTTCACATCGTTTTTTGGCTTCAATTTGTTCTATGATTTCTCTAGAATTTACTGAATTAAAGGAAGTACCTTTTAGTAACAATGAGGATAAATCAGAATTTAAGTTATCATTTATAAACTCTTGAATTTCAGTATTTAATATAGAATGATTCAATTGAAATTATAAACCTTTAGTAAGTTTTTCGACAATTTTATTCTCTGATAAAAATTCTTTTAAAATCACTTTTATAGCTGTGTAAGCAGGAACGGCAACTACCAACCCAATGACACCAAAAAGGATACCTGTTATTAAAATAATTAAAAATATTTCAAGCGGATGCGATTTAACACTTTTTGAAAAAATAACAGGTTGACTCCCAAAATTATCAATTAATTGTCCAATAATAAACACCATAAATACCCAAAATGTTTTTGGTAAAATAATATCACTAAAGGATGCTCCTAAGTTACTTGTCATCGTTAAAGTTAGCATTAAAAAGGCGCCAATTAAAGGACCAACGTATGGAATTAAGTTAAGTAAAGCACATAAAAAAGCAATGACAATAGCGTTTTCAACACCTATAATTAAAAGCCCAATAGTGTAGATGATGAATAAAATTAATATTTGAAAAATTAAGCCAACAAAGTATCTAGATAATAAGTCTTTAATTTTTGTTGAAGACGTTTTTAAACGCGATTCTTTATTTTCTGGAATGAAAGTAAGGATGCCATTCTCAAAAAGTTTGCTATCCTTTAAAAAGAAAAAAGAGATGAAAAGTACCGAAAATAAACCAATACTAAAACTCCCTAAACCGCTGATGATTGCATTGAAAAAGTTTGGAATCAGTGTGTAATCAATTTTTGAAAGTAAATTTGAGTTTTTAAAAGACTCTTCAACATCTATTTGGTGTAAATCAAAATAGGTGATAATTTCAAGGTATAAATTTTCAATATTACTTTGTAACTCATTAATATTTAACAGGGATAAATTCTGACCTTGTTTAATAATTAATGGTATAAATAAGCCTACTAAACCTGCAAATATGCCTAATAACAAAACCATTGTAACGATTACAGCTATGGTGTTTTTAAACTTTAATTTACGTTCTAGAAATAAAACAACAGGTCTACCTATTAATGATATAACTGCTGCTATGGCTATAAAAGCAATAACAGATTGTATTTGATATAAAAAATACATTAATAAAGCAACGCTTAAGATAATTGCAACTGCTCTTATAATACCGTTGGAAATCGTTTTGGAATTCATTTAGTAAATATAATAAACAGTTTATAAAAGTTGCTTAGTCATTTCATATAAAGCAATATTGGTTGCTTGCACCACATTCATACTGCTATTTTGACCAAACATATCAATATGTATTATCGCATCAGAATTTTTCAAAATAGCGTCTGAAACTCCAAAGTTTTCATCGCCAATTATTAATGCAATGGGTTTTTCTTTAGTAAATCTAAACGAATGAACTGGTTTACTACTAGCGGTAATTTCTAATGAAATAATTTGATATCCAGTATTTTTTAAAGTTTCGATACTATTTAAAGCCGAATCGCAAATTTCAAAATCAACCACTTTCTCAGTAGCTCTCGATGTTTTAGTTATTTTTCTACCTAAAGAAACATTACCACAAAGTATTAGTTTTTCAACTCCAAAAGCATCACAAATTCTAAATAAACTCCCAATATTTGGTGCGTTAGTTACATTATTACATATAAGTGTTATCGGAAATATTTGTTTTTTAAAGTTGGTATTGTAATGGGTTAGTTGCAATAGGTTTTATTTTTTAATCGTTGATTTATTTAAAGGCTATAAATTAAAGAATGAATCATTTTCACTATAATATCCATAAAACAAAAGAAGTAATTAAAATAAAAATAAAAATTTTCAGAATTACAGTTAGTATTTGTTTTATTGAAGAATCATTATTAGAGGCACTTTCAAAAATGATATCAACAATGGATATTAATAGTTCTTTCAAATTTATTGGTGTTTAAGTGACAATTAATTTTCGAAAGCATATTTTACAATATTAGCACCCATTTTAAGAGCTTTTTCTCTCACATTGGCGGGATCGTTATGAACCTCTGGATCTTCCCAACCATCGCCTAAATCACTTTCGTAAGTAAATAAAAGAATCAGCCTATCATCTTGAAAAAGCCCAAATGCTTGTGGACGTTTTCCATCATGCTCATGTATTTTAGGTAACCCATCTGGAAAATTAAAAGCTGAAGTAAAAATAGGATGGTTTGATGGAAGTTCTATGAAATCTTTATCAGGAAATACTTTTTTGAGTTCTTTAGTAATATAGGGTTGCATCCCATAATTATCGTCAATATGAAGAAATCCACCAGATATTAAATAATTACGTAAGTTTTCAGCGTCTGAATCACTAAAAAAAACATTACCATGCCCAGTCATGTGAAGCATTGGGAATTGAAAAATATCAGGGCTACCAACTTCAACCATTTCTGGTTTTGGGTTTATTTGAGTCTTTATATTTTTATTACAAAATGCAATTAGGTTTGGTAAAGCAGTTGGATTTCCATACCAATCGCCACCACCCTTATACTTTAAAATAGCTAAATCTTGAGAAAACGAGCTAATGGTTAAAAGTGAAAATATAAAAGTAAAAAATAATTTCATACTAAGTTATTCGTTTACAAAAGCTACTGAATGACAAGCCACTATAGCCGCAGTTTCAGTACGTAATCTGGTTTCTCCCAAAGTTACAGGAATAAAATTATTTTTAATAGCCATTTCAATTTCTTTAACAGAAAAATCACCTTCAGGTCCAATTAAAATGGTAATATCTGTTTTTGGTTTAATCCGGGATTTTAAAGATTTTTTATTGGTTTCTTCACAATGGGCGATAAATAAATTGCCCTTAAAATCTTGCTTTATATAATCTTGAAACATTACAGCTTCATTCAATTTAGGTAAATAGCATTGTAAAGATTGTTTCATTGCGGATTGTAAAATTCTATCAAAACGATCAGCCTTAATAATTTTACGTTCGCTATGATCGCAAATTATTGGTGTAATGCTATCCAAACCAATTTCGGTAGCTTTTTCTAAAAACCACTCATAACGATCATTCATTTTTGTTGGAGCAACGGCTAAATGTAAATTGTATGCGTGTTTGTTTTGAAGTTTTTTAGAAACAATTTCAGCAGTACATTTATTAATATTTGGCATTGAAATTTTCGCATTAAACCACCAACCATTACCGTTAGTAATATGTAATTCATCACCAACTGATTTACGTAAAACTTTTACAATATGCCTACTTTCTTCTTTATCAAAAGAAAATTGAGTGGTGTTTTCAGTTATTTCAGAATTATAAAAAAGTTGCATCCGTTATATTTTTAATCTCGCTGAAGCTGCAATATTTTGTTCAGCGAAATCATTTTCTAAAAATTTTAAATAACCTACAATAGCTATCATAGCAGCGTTATCGGTTGTAAATTCAAATTTAGGAATATAGGTTGTCCAGCCAAATTTTTGTTCGCCATCTTTTAAGGCTTGACGGATTCCAGAATTTGCTGAAACGCCTCCGCCAATAGCAATATGTTTAATTCCTGTTTGTTTACTTGCAATTTTTAATTTATCAATCAAAATACCAATAATAGTGTATTGTATGGAAGCACAAACATCATTTAAGTTTTCTTCAATAAAATTTAAATTTGCCTTTGTTTCCTTTTGAATAAAATACAGAATAGCTGTTTTTAAACCAGAAAAACTAAAGTTTAAACCATCCACTTTAGGCTTCGTAAACAAAAAAGCTTTTGGATTTCCTAGTTTAGCACGTTTATCAATTTCTGGTCCAGCAGGATAGCCTAATCCTAAAATTTTACCACTTTTATCAAAAGCTTCACCAACAGCATCATCAATGGTTTCGCCTATAACTGTCATGTCAAAATAATTATTAACTCTAACAATTTGGGTATGTCCTCCAGAAATTGTCATTGCTAAAAAAGGAAAAGGAGGTTTTTTAAACCCATCTTCTTCAATAAAATGAGCTAAAATATGGCCTTGCATATGGTTTACATCTATTAAAGGAATATTTAAACCATAAGCCAAAGATTTTGCAAATGATGTACCCACCAACAAACTTCCCATTAAACCAGGACCTCTAGTAAACGCAATGGCACTAATTTTATCTTTGGTAATATTAGCTTTTTTTAATGCTTGATGAACCACCGGAACAATGTTTTGTTGATGCGCTCTGGAGGCTAATTCAGGAACAACACCACCATATTCTTCATGTATTTTTTGGCTAGCCACAACATTACTTAAAATACGTCCGTTGTGCATTATTGAAGCAGCAGTATCATCACACGAGGACTCAATTCCGAGAATATAAATATTTTGTGAAGACATTAGTGAATTTTAGGCACAATAATTGTTAATTTTGAAAACAAATAAACATCTGTAAACATGATTTAATCGTAAATGCAAATGTAGTTTATTCTCAATAAAGTCATAACTTTAAGCGTATCAAAAAGTTTTTTAAAATACTATATAAAATAGTGGGTATTTTACTCATGTTATTCATCATTTTGGTGTTGATACTTTCTATTCCTTTTGTTCAAACGAGTATTGGAAAACGCGTTACAAAATTAATTAATGACGATTTTAAAACAAACATTAACATAAACAAGGTTAGTTTGCAATTTAATGGTGATGTGGAGCTTAAAGACATTTATATTGAAGACTATAAGAAGGACACACTTATTAGTATCAAAGAGTTAAATACTTCTATCATAAGCATACCTAACATCATTAAAGGTAGTCTTAATTTTGGAGATGTAGATATAGATAATCTTCTTTTTAACGTAAAAACTTATAGTGGAGAAACAGAAACAAATTTAGATGTTTTTGTGAATAAGTTTGAAGATGATAATCCTAGGACCGAGAAAAGTAGTTTTCTTTTATCATCAAGTGATGTTTCAATATATAATAGTGTTTTTAGACTTTCTGATGAGAACCGTGAAATAACAAAAGTTTTAGAATTAGAAGATTTAAATATTAATGCAACCAATTTTTTAATCAACGGGAGTGATGTTAGTTCCAGAATTAATACGTTAAATTTTGTTGATAGTAGAGGTGTTGAGGTTAAAAATATGATGACTGATTTTGCTTATACCCTTACTGATATGGTTTTTGAAAATCTTCAAATAAAAACACCAAACTCGGTTTTGAATGGCGATTTAAAGTTTTCGTATGTTAGAGAAGACTTGCAATATTTTACAGATAAAGTTAAAATAACAGCTAGTTTTAATGATTCGCAAGTGTTTTTAAATGAACTTAATAGATTTTACAATGAATTTGGTATTAATCAAACAGCCTTGTTTAGTGTAGATTTATCAGGTACATTAAACGATTTGAGAACAAATAATTTAATATTAAATACCAGTACAAAAACTCAGATTTATGGAGATATAAATTTTAAAAACCTCTTTAATAAAGAAGAGAATAATTTTTATATGAATGCTAATTTTACAAATTTGACATCAACATATAATGATTTAAAAGCCTTACTACCAAATGTTCTGGGAGAAGCTATCCCAACCTCTTTTGATAGGCTAGGTAAATTTACAATCATAGGTAACTCTCAAGTAACCGCTTCTTCAGTAATAGCTAATATTGAAATTGATACCAACTTAGGGTTTTTAGATGCCAACTTAGAAATTAATAAAATTAATGATATAGATAATGCTTCTTACAATGGTAATTTAGCTTTTGAAAATTTTGATTTCGGAACTTTTTTAAACGATGCCAATGTAGGAATAGGCTCTCTAAATTTTGATGTAAACGGAAAAGGTTTTGTTTCTGAAACATTAAGTACTCAAGTAAAAGGAGAGGTTTTTGAAATTGAATATAACGATTACAATTACCGTGGCACCAAAGTAGCTGGGACCATAAAAAATCGAATTTTTGATGGTAATTTAATTGTAAACGATCCAAATCTTCAACTAAATTTTAATGGTTTAGTAGATTTTTCAGAGACTATTAAAAAATATGATTTTGAAGCTGTAGTTGATTATGCTAATTTGAATTCGCTAAACTTTATTAAAAAAGATAGTATTTCTATTTTTTCAAGTAAAGTTAAAATGAATATGAATAGTAGTAATTTTGATGATGCTTATGGTAAAATAGCATTTCAAAAAACAGTTTATAAAAATGAAAATGACACCTATAATTTTGATGAATTTTATGTATCATCAAGATTTGATGAAGATAATATTAGGTTTATAGAAATTAATTCTCCAGATATCATGGAAGGAGAATTAAAAGGACGGTTTCTCTTTAAAGATATAAAAAAATTATTCGAAAATTCTATAGGTTACATATATACCAATTATATTCCTTATAAGCTAAAAGAAAATCAAAGCATCGATTTTAACTTTAAAATTTATAACAAAATTGTTGAAGTTTTTTATCCCGATATCGAGCTTGGAAAAAACACCTTTATTCGAGGAAGAGTTGAAAGTGAAGAAGAACGTTTTAAACTCACTTTCCGATCACCAAAAATAAAACTTTTAGATTATTTCGCTGAACGAATTGAACTTCAGGTTGATAATAGTAATCCAGTTTTTAATACATATGTTGAAATTGATAGTTTAAATACAAAATATTATAACATTTCTAAATTCAACTTAATTAATGTGACTGTCAATGACACCCTATTTATGCGATCTGAGTTTAATGGTGGTAAGCGAAACAACGATATTTTTAATTTAAGTTTTTATCATACGATAAATGAAGAAAATGAATCTGTGATAGGATTTAAACAATCCGATATTACCATAAAAAATAATAAATGGCATATTAATGAATCTAAAGATAAGTTTCATAAAATTTCATTTGATAAAAAACTTACAAAGTTTAATATTGATAAATTTAGAATCAACCATAATAATGAGGAAATTAGGCTATCAGGCTTTTTAAAAGACTCAACACAAAAAGACCTCAAGATCAATTTTAAAAATGTAGATTTAGCTAAAATAACTCCTGATATAGATAGTCTATCATTAGCAGGTAATGTAAATGGTAAGCTAGAAATTTTCCAGAATAACGGTAGTTATTTGCCAAATTCAACAATAGTCGTAGATGGTTTTAAAGTAAACGATTTTTTATTAGGCTCATTTGATGCAACCATAACTGGAAACGAATCGCTTACAAATTATATAATAGATGCTACCATAAAGGATGATGCTTCAAAATCATTTTCTGCAAAAGGGGATATTTTTGTTTCTGGAAAAAAGTCAACAATTGATGTTTTATTAGATTTTAATAATTTTAATTTATATCCTTTAAACCCATTACTAGACGGCGTTTTAAGTAATATAAGAGGCAATGTAACTGGAGATGTTAAGGTAGTTGGTAATTTACAACTTCCAGATATTAATGGAAATTTGCGACTTAATAATTCAGGTTTGGGGATACCTTACTTGAATGTAGATTATAGTTTCAATAATAATGCATCTGTAACATTAAAAAACCAAACCTTTACTTTTAACAATATTAAGTTAACTGATACAAAGTACAATTCAAAAGGAGCTTTAAATGGAACATTAAGTCATGTTAATTTTTCAAAATGGAGTTTAGGTTTAGAAATATCAGCAGATAGGTTATTGATTTTAGATACCAAAGAAACTGAAGAGTCTTTATATTATGGCACAGGATTTATTGGTGGTAAGGCTAGTTTATCTGGACCAACAGAGCAATTAGTAATTAGTGTTGTTGGTGAAACTCAACGAGGTACAGTGTTTAAAATTCCTTTAAATGATGCAGAATCATTTGGAGATAATTCATATATACATTTTCTTACCAAACAAGAAAAGGAAGCTAGAAAATATGGAAAAGAAATTGTTTTTAATGAAATTGAAGGGCTTGAATTAGATTTTGAATTAGATGTAACTGAAGATGCCGAGGTTGAAATTATAATTGACAAAAATACAGGTCATTCATTAAGAGGAAGAGGTCGAGGTGGATTATTGGTAGAAATTAATACGAATGGAAAGTTTGATATGTGGGGAGATTTCTCGGTATTTGAAGGGGTTTATAATTTTGCATACGGCGGGATTATTCAAAAAGAATTTGTTGTTGAACCTGGTGGAACGATTGCTTGGGATGGTGAACCATTAGAAGCTGAGATAAATATGTTAGCTATATATAAAACACAAGCTAATCCGTCACCATTGCTAGATAATCCAATAAATAGAAGTATTCCTGTAGAATTAAAAATTGCTTTAACTGGCGATTTGGAACAACCCAATCCTGAATTTACTTTTGAATTTCCTAATGTAAGTTCAAACATCAAATCTGAGCTTCAGTATCGTTTGGAGTCTAACGAAGACAAACAAAATCAAGCATTATATTTAATATCAACTGGCTCATTTTCTAGAGGTTTAAACGAGGTTAATTTTTCAGGAACTATAGCTGAAAGGCTTAACGGTATTTTAAATGGTATTTTTAATAGTGGAGATAGTAAACTAAACATAGGTTTAAATTATGAAGCAGGACAAAATAGGCCAGATTATCAAACAGATGATAGGTTTGGTGTTACACTTCAAACTCAAATAAGTGATCGTGTGCTAATAAACGGTAAGGTTGGTGTGCCTGTTGGAGGTGCAAGCCAAACAGTAGTTGCTGGTGATGTTGAAGTTAGTTTTTTATTAAATGAAGAAGGAACACTTACCATAAAAGTATTTAATAGAGAAAATAGTATTCAAAATTTTGGAGAGCAAATAGGTTATACACAAGGAATTGGACTTTCATATAATGTAGATTTTGAGACGTTTAAAGAACTGCTTCAAAAGCTTTTTAAAAAACCGGAAAAGCAAAATGATTTAATTGAGGACCAAGATCAAGTTGAACAAAAAAATGCTTTACCGGATTATATTTCTATCAAATCTTCATCAAAAAACAATTGAAACTAAGCTTAATATTTTAATTTATTAACTTTTTAAACGAACTAAAACGTTGTAGTTTTAAAACTTATATAATATTAATGCAAAGCTATAGATATATGCTTTTTGTTTATTAATTTTACATTATAAATAAGATGATTTAATGCCAAAAACAATAAAAAAACTAGCTGTTTTAACTTCTGGTGGAGATTCACCAGGAATGAATGCTGCCATTCGTTCAGTTGTTAGAGCAAGTGCTTACCATAATATAGAATGTGTTGGAGTATATCGTGGTTATGAAGGATTAATTGAAGGAGATTTTAAAGAAATGAACGCGAGAAGTGTAAGGGGAATTATTAATAAAGGAGGCACTATTCTAAAATCTGCTAGATCTAAGGAGTTTAGAACAAAAGAAGGCAGACAGAAAGCTTTTGATAACATGGTTGAAGCTAATATTGATGCTTTAGTAGTTATAGGAGGAGATGGGTCTTTTACCGGTGCACTTATTTTTAATCAAGAATTTGACTTTCCTGTGATGGGAATACCCGGAACCATTGATAACGACATTGTAGGAACAACCCACACTTTAGGTTTTGATACCGCATTGAATACCGTTGTTGATGCTATTGATAAAATTCGAGATACTGCAAGTTCACATAATAGGTTATTTTTTGTTGAAGTAATGGGTCGCGATGTTGGTCATATTGCTTTAAATGCAGGAATTGCTGGTGGAGCCGAAGAGATTTTAATCCCAGAAGAAAATTTAGGTTTAGAACGATTAGTAGATTCTTTAAATAGAAGTAGAAAATCGGGGAAAACATCAAGTATTGTAATTGTAGCTGAAGGTGATAAAATTGGGAAAAATATTTTTCAGTTAAAAGATTACGTTGATGAAAATATGGAAGGTTATGATGTACGAGTATCTGTTTTAGGACATATGCAACGTGGAGGCTCACCATCGTGTTTTGATCGTGTTCTGGCAAGTAGAATGGGAGTAAAGGCAGTTGAGTCTTTGCTTGAGGGAAAAACCAATTACATGGTAGGATTGCTTAATAGTAAAATGGAATTAACACCTTTAGAGAAGGCTATTAAAGGAAAAACAAAAATAAATTTAGAATTATTGCGTGTCTCAGATATTATGAGCACTTAACATTTATAGGTAAAAATTATGTCAAAATTAAAATTAGGAATTAACGGATTTGGTAGAATAGGTAGAATTGCTTTTAGAGTAGCGGCTTCAAGACCAGATATTGAAATAGTAGGAATAAACGATTTATTAGACGTTGAGCATTTAGCGTATTTATTAAAGTACGATTCAGTTCACGGTCGTTTCAATGGAACAGTAGACGTTAAAAACGGAAACTTAGTAGTAAATGGTAATGAAATTAGAATTACTGCAGAACGTAACCCAGAAGATTTAAAATGGGATGCCGTTAGTGCAGAAGTTGTTTTAGATTGTACAGGTATTTTTACAACTTTAGAAGGTGCTCAAAAACACATCACTGCAGGTGCTAAAAAAGTAGCTATTTCTGCACCTTCGGCAGATGCTCCAATGTTTGTAATGGGTGTAAATCACACTAAAATTACAGCTAATGATACAATTGTATCAAATGCTTCATGTACAACAAACTGTTTAGCGCCTTTAGCTAAAGTTATTAATGATAACTTTGGAATTGTTGAAGGTTTAATGACAACTGTTCACGCTACTACAGCTACTCAACTAACAGTTGATGGTCCTTCTAGAAAAGACTGGAGAGGAGGAAGAAGTGCTTTAGCTAATATCATACCTTCATCAACTGGAGCTGCAAAAGCAGTTGGTAAAGTAATTCCTGAATTAAATGGAAAATTAACTGGTATGGCATTTAGAGTACCTACTCCAGATGTATCGGTTGTAGATTTAACAGTTAGAATAGAAAAATCGGCATCTTGGGATGAAGTTAAAGCTGCTTTAAAGAAAGCTTCTGAAAACGAATTAAAAGGAATTTTAGGATATACAGAAGAAGCAGTTGTTTCTCAAGATTTTGTTTCAGAATCAATGACCAGTATTTTTGATGCAGATGCAAGTATTGCTTTAAACGATAATTTCCTTAAATTAGTTTCTTGGTACGATAACGAGTTTGGTTATTCAACTAAATTAATTGATCTCGCACAACACATTAGTAAAATATAATTTTATAAAATATATTAGTATTAACGACTCCACAGAAGTATTGTAATTTAAAAGAGTCTGTGGAGTTTTTTATTTAAATAAAACTCATGATTTTAATTGTTGATAGTGGTTCTACAAAATCAGATTGGATAGCAGTAGATAATAATGGGAAACAACTTTTTGAGAAATTAAGAACTAAAGGTTTGAATCCAGAAATTTTAGACGAAAAAAAGTTAAAAAAAATAATTAAAAAAAATGAGATTTTAAACACCAATAAAGATAACGCTACACATGTTTTCTTTTATGGGGCTGGTTGTGGCACTGAACGCGGTAAAGAAATGGTTAACAGTGTTTTAAGTGAGATATTTGTTAATGCCATAGTAACCGTTGAAGAAGACACCATGGCTGCAGTCTATGGTACTATCAATAATATAGAAGAAGCTGCAGTTGTTTGTATTTTAGGAACAGGTTCCAACTGTAGTTATTATGATGGTAAAAAATTACATCAGCGTGTACAATCTTTAGGCTATATTTTAATGGATGACGCTTCAGGTAACTATTATGGTAAGCAATTAATTAGAGATTATTATTTTAACCAAATGCCCGAAAATATAAAAGTAGCTTTTGGAAGTAAATATAACATGGAAGCTGATTATGTTAAATATAACATTTATAAGCAACCTAATCCTAACGCTTATTTAGCTAATTTTGCTGAGTTTATGTTTTTAAATAAAGACTCTCAATACATTTTAGATTTGATAAAAAATGGTATTCGTGAGTTTACAAAAAACATGATTTTACAATATAAAGAAGAAATAAAAGCAGTTCCCGTTCATTTTGCTGGTTCTATCGCTTATTTTTCTCAAGATCAAATTAAAGAAGTTGCACAAGAAATGGGTTTTGTTGTTGGTAATGTAGAACGCAGGCCTATTGAAGGTTTGGTAGCATTTCATACAAAAGGATTATAGCACTTTTCTTGTCCTGAAGTATGGATATAGGTTATAATTAAATTTACACTGTTTTTAAATGTATCATATTTCGTGTTTTATATTCTAAAGATAAATGTAATCTTATTTCGTTGTAAAAATTAATTTTATTTTTTGTTCTCTTTTGGCGTGAGCCACATCATTAAAGTTTTGGTTTATATAAAATTCATCTTTTAAGATACCGTTTATACGTTCAGCCATGGCATTTTAGTATCAATGATTTTCTTAAGTCATACTAATGTCTATCTTATTTCTTTTAAGTATTTCTGTGTATTGGTTGCTAAAATACTGTATACCTCTGTCTGAATGATGAATAAACTGTTCAATCTCTTTTTGAAGTGCTTTAATTATAGATATTTTGTCTTTAGTTTCCACTTTTATTCTGGTGTTCATTAAGTCTTTAAGATTGTACTTTTTAATCCACTCGTTTACGGTTGTAAGTACCATAGAGAAGAGTTTACCTAGTTCACTATTTGTGTATTTTCCGGTTGTAAGTTTGGTTAAAATTTTTAATTTGAAAGGTTCGCTTTAACGTCAAATTATTTTGTCATTTTTATACATAATGTTTAAAATTATGTAGCCTTTATTCAAGACGGGTCAGAATGCTGTACAACGTCTCGGCTATGAGTAGTTGCATGTTTTAGTACTTAATTTTGTAAGTACACACCAATTTGGAAATTCTGCAGGAATTTCAAAATTGGGCGAGGATAAGCAATTACTTATAGCCATTGTTATATGCTCTTTTTATTTTTCATTTTTATATACAACGCCATCCTTCATAACAAACTTTACGCTTTCTAAAGTTTTAATATCATTAATAGGGTTAGAATTAACAGCAATAATATCAGCGAGTAAGCCCACTTTTAATTCCCCTCTATCAGAAAGGCCCAGCATATTTGCAGCATTTATAGTGGCTGTTTTTATAGCTTCTATCGAACTCATTCCGCAGGCTATCAAAGCTGAAAATTCAATTGCATTTTGGCCATGTGGAATAATCGGTGTATCTGTGCCAAATGCTATTTTTACATCTGATTTTATGGCTTTTCTTAGGTTATCTTTGGCGAGTGGTAAAACGTATTTGCTTTGCCAGCCATAACAGGATGCATTTTATCAACCATTTCATTTACTACATTCGAAAGTCCAGTCGTAGGAACTAAATACACTCCTTTTTCTTTCATTAAGCGGATGCCTTCATCATCTAATAAAGAACCATGCTCAATAGAATAGACACCAGCGTTAATAGCCGCAATGATGCCTTCGGTTCCATGGGCATGGGCAGCTACTTTAATATGATGTCGTGTAGCTTCTTCCACTATAGCTTTCATTTCTTCGTTACTCAATTGTTGTGCTCCAACAGCATCTTCCATGGAAAGTACTCCTGCTGTGGCGTGTATTTTTATGAATTTTGCACCGTGCTTGATTTGATACCTAACCGCCTCGATAGCATCATATTTACCATTGACAATTCCGTCTTTTGGTCCTAAATGAATGAGTCCTTCGGCTAAGCCTAAAGAAGCGTCTCCGTGTCCGCCACTTATAGTGATCATATGTCCTGATGCTATGATTCTTGGGGCTATAATCAAGCCTTTGTCAGAAGCTTCTGCAACTGCCACATCAATAAGCTCTGGCGTAATGTGTAATTGTCCAATACTTCTAACAGTGGTAAAACCAGCTAATAATGTTTTTTCAGCATTAACAATTGCCCTTATCGTGCCCTGGCTTGCACTTTCTTTATAGAGATAGTCCCAGTTGCCTTCAAAGTCTGCATCCAAATGAACATGCATATCCATTAAACCAGGTAAAAGTAATTTCCCCTTCAGATCAATTATTTCTGTCTCTTCAGGTAGCGCCTTTGGATTAATCGACTTTATCAATCCGTCTTCGATGAGTAGATTTGCGGGAGTGATTAATTTTCCAGTTCTAACATCTAGGTATGAATCTGCTTTGAGCAATTTGGATTGTGCTCGAACTGAAATAGCAGTTATTAAAAGCAGTATTAATAATAAGAAACGTTTCATATAAAATAGTTTAAATCGTGTAGTCATTATTCAGAATGGGTCATTATTGCATATAACGGTTAGTATATCAAAAGTAGGCGATTACTAAGCACGAAAATTTCGGTTAAGCACAAATTTTTATAAGAGGTAAAAGCCTTGATTTTACTATTGTTTCGCCTATTTTTTATATTGTTGGCAGTAGTTTTATTTCTTTTTACTATTTAATTTGGGTGTTACATCTTT
>NZ_CEWOCJ010000028.1:0-23933 GCF_982512915.1 Flaviramulus sp.
GATGTTGCTTTAGTTGGTGGTGGGGCTTTTCCTCAACCAGGAGAAATATCATTATCACATAATGGAGTTTTGTTTTTAGATGAGTTACCCGAATTCAAACGTGGTGTTTTAGAGGTGCTCAGACAACCTTTGGAAGATAGAGAGGTTACAATTTCGAGAGCGAAGTTTACTGTTACATATCCATCTTCGTTTATGTTAGTGGCAAGTATGAACCCAAGTCCTGGAGGTTATTTTAACGATCCCAACGCCCCTGTAACTTCAAGTCCTGCGGAAATGCAACGCTATTTAAGTAAAATTTCTGGTCCGTTGCTAGATAGAATTGATATTCATATTGAGGTAACACCAGTACCTTTTGAAAAGCTATCTGATGATAGAAAAGGTGAAACTTCTGTTGAAATTAGAAAACGAGTTACCAAAGCAAGAGAAATTCAAACCAAACGTTTTAAAGAAAGTGATACTGTGCATTATAATGCACAAATGAATACGAAACAAATTCGTAAACATTGTGTTTTAGATGAAGCCTCAAAGCAACTTTTAAAAACGGCGATGGAACGCCTTAATTTATCTGCACGGGCTTATGATCGAATTTTAAAAGTTTCTAGAACAATTGCTGATTTAGAAGGTGTTGAAGAAGTAAATGGTATACATATTAGTGAAGCTATTCAATATAGAAGTTTAGATAGAGAAGGTTGGTTGGGGTAACTATTAAAAATATAATTATGAAAAAACAAATCACATTATTACTAATATTTTTAGTTGTTAGCTGCAACACTTCTAAGAAAGAAGAAAAAGAAACTTTAGAAATTAAAATAGAAGAAATAGCAGAAAAACCAATCCTTAATTTAGAACAAGCTAATAAATTAGCACAACTACCATTGCATTGTTTGAATGTTGAGTACCCAAATAAATTATCTCAAACATTAGGAGGTGATTCAGATTTACAGGCACCTAATATGTTACATCCTGCATTTTTTGGTTGTTTCGATTGGCATTCGTCGGTTCATGGGCATTGGAGTTTGGTGAGTCTATTAAAACAGTTTCCAAATATTGATGATGCTGAACTTATTAAAAAACGGTTACTTAAAAATATTTCAAAAGCTAATATTGAAGCCGAAGTGCAATATTTTTATGGCGTTCATAATAAATCATACGAGCGTACTTATGGTTGGGCTTGGTTACTAAAACTAGCAGAAGAACTTCATACTTGGGACACGCCTCTTGCTAGAGAATTAGAAACCAATTTGCAACCCTTAACCGAATTAATTGTAGTGAAATATATTGAGTTTTTACCAAAATTAAATTATCCACAACGAGTGGGAACTCACCCAAACACTGCTTTTGGATTAAGTTTTGCATATGATTATGCAGAAGTTGTAAGTAATGAAGTTCTAAAAAAAGCGATTACAGATCGTGCTATGTATTTCTTCTTAAAAGATAAAGATTGCCCAATAACATGGGAGCCTAGCGGAAGTGATTTTTTATCACCTTGTTTAGAGGAAGCGGCTTTAATGAAACGATTATTACCTGTTGAAGCATTTAAAACTTGGTTAGATGCTTTTTTGCCACAATTAAAAGATAGAAACTATAATATAGAAGTTGGTTTGGTTTCCGACAGAACAGATGGCCAATTAGTGCATTTAGATGGTGTTAATTTTTCTCGAGCTTGGAGTTTATGTAAAATAGCCGAAGGTTTACATGAGTATAATCATTTACAAAATGAGGCATACAAGCATATCAATTATTCTTTACCAAGTATTTTTGGTGATAGTTATGAGGGGGGGCATTGGTTAGGTAGTTTTGCTATTTATGCGCTTAAAGCTATTCCAAAATGATTAAAAATTGCTTTAAAAATATAGGTCCTGGACCTTTAATTTCAGCTGCATTTATTGGCCCAGGTACTGTTACAGTTTGTACATTGGCAGGGGTGGGTTTTGGTTTTTCGCTTTTGTGGGCTATGGTTTTGTCTATAGTGGCTACCGTTGTGTTGCAAGAAATGTCGGCACGTTTGGGTATCATTACTCAAAAAGGGTTGTCTGAAATTATTATATCCGAAATCAAACATCCTATTTTTAAATTTTTAGCAATTCTTTTAATACTTTCAGCTATTGTGTTAGGTAATGCTGCTTATGAGGCTGGAAATATAACAGGAGGTGTTTTAGGTTTAGAAGCTATTATTGGAAATCCAACTCTGAAAATTGGAGAATTTTCAATTAACATTTTGAGTGTTATTATTGGATCTATTGCTTTTGTTTTATTATATCTTGGAAATTATAAAGTACTAGAAAAAGCACTTTTAGTTTTAGTAACGTTAATGAGTTTGTCATTTTTGTTAACTGCTATTATTACCAAGCCAGACTTTTTTAAAATCTTACAAGGTGCTTTTGTGCCAAATTTTCCAAATGAAAGTTTACTTACCGTTATTGCATTAATAGGCACTACTGTAGTGCCCTATAATTTATTTTTACATGCATCTTTGATTAAAGAAAAATGGAACAAAACATCAGATTTGTATTTTGCTAGAAAAGATACCATTGTTGCGGTTGTTTTAGGTGGTTTAGTTTCTATGAGTATCATGATTGCTGCATCATCCAACCCAAGTGATTCAATAAAGAATGCTTCCGATTTAGCTCAAGGTTTAGAGCCTTTATTTGGAAGTTTTTCTAAATATTTTTTAGCTATTGGATTATTTGCAGCAGGTATCACCAGTGCTATAACCGCACCATTGGCTGCAGCTTTTGTTGCAAGTGGTTGCCTAGGATGGTCTTCAAATATGCGAACTACAAGATTTAGGGTTGTTTGGATTATTATATTAGGGTTAGGGGTGTTGTTTTCATCATTAGGTGTCAAACCAATTACAATCATAAAGTTTGCACAAGTTGCCAACGGAATTTTATTACCAGTTATAGCAGGTTTTTTAATTTGGATTATGAATAAAGATTCTGTACTAGGAATTTATAAAAATACTTTAAAGCAAAATATTTTTGGGTTTTTAATACTAGGAATTAGTATCTTACTATCTCTTGCAACACTTAATAAAGTCTTTATTTTAAATCTGTTTTAGTGCAAAATCAAATAATTGATATCAATGTTGATGTAGGTGAGGGGATAGGTAGCGAAGCTCTCATAATGCCTTACATGTCTTCATGTAATATAGCTTGTGGTGGTCATGCAGGTGATTATGAAACGATGCGAGAAGTTGTAAAATTGGCAAAACGATATCAAGTAAAAATAGGTGCACATCCTTCATTTCCTGATAAAGATAATTTTGGAAGACAAGCCATGGATATGTCCTGTGTTGCTTTGTTTTCTTGTATAAAAAATCAAATTGATAACTTATTGGGTGTTATAGATAATGAACATGCTTTATTGCATCATATAAAACCACATGGAGCACTTTATAATTTAGCAACTGTTGATGAAAAAATTGCTAATGTCATCATAGAAGTTATTAAAAGTATGGTTTTACCAGTAAAATTATATGTCCCTTATAAGTCTGTAATTGCAAATTTAGCTGCTAAAAATGGTATTGATATGACTTATGAAGCTTTTGCTGATAGAAATTATAATGATGATTTAACTTTAGTTTCTAGATTAAAAAGTAATGCTTTAATTGAAGATGCTGATGCGGTTTTCAAACATGTTTTTGAGATGATATCAATACAAAAAGTAACCACGATTAACAACAATAAAAAAGATATTAAAGCTGAAACTTTTTGCATACATGGTGATAACCCTAAAGTTATAAAATTAATAAAGAATTTGAAGGAAAAACTAGAGTTTAAAGGAATAGAAATCAGATAACTTTTAATGGCTTTTAAATTAACATATAAACCTTATGGAGAACGTGCTATTTTAATTGAATGGCCACAGGTTATTGATACGGCTATTTTAATCGATATTCTTGATTTTAAGGATAAAATTAGAATAAGCAGTATTAAATCGATAATTGAATTAAAATCCACATATAGCTCATTATTAATAATATACAATGAATATGTAATTAATTTTAAAGACGAAATAGCTAGTATAGATAAAATCTATAGCTCTAATAAAATAGTTGTTAAAAACAAAGCGGTTTTGTGGTATATTCCAGTGTGTTATGAGGCTGTTTTCGGTTTGGATTTAGAGTTGATTTCAAAAGATAATAATATAACAACAAGAGATATAATTGAACATCATTCTAATGCTATTTACACCGTTTATTTTATTGGTTTTTTACCCGGGTTTTTATATCTAGGAGGTTTAGATGAATCGTTAAATATTCCAAGAAAAGCAACCCCAAGATTACATGTGAAAAAAGGGTCTGTTGCTATTGGTGGAAACCAAACTGGAGTATATCCTAATGAAAGTCCTGGTGGCTGGAATATCATCGGGAATACGCCTATTAATTTTTTTGATATTTCTAAAGAGCAGCCTTGTTTCGCTAATCCAGGAGATCAAATAAAGTTTTATCCAATTAACTTAAAAGCGTATCAAGATATCAAAACCTTGGTTGAAGCAAGTGTTTATCAATTAGAAAGCGAGGTGAATCATGATTAATGTTTTAAAATCGGGTTTTCACTCAATTATTCAGGATTTTGGGAGAATGGGTTATCAAGAATTTGGTGTACCTTATTCAGGGGTTATGGATAGAAAGGCTGCTTCATTTGCTAATGCTTTGCTAGGCAATGATGAGGAAACTGCGGTTTTAGAAATGACGATGACAGGTGGTTTTTTTCAGTTTTATACAAAAACATATATAGCGATATCTGGAGCAGATATGTCTCCAATGTTAAATAACCAGCCTATTCAGATTAATAAATTAATAGCTGTAAATTCAAATGATATTCTATCTTTTGGCAAACTGAACACTGGCTTTAGGTCTTATTTGGCTGTTTTAGGCGGTTTTAAGACAGAAAGTGTATTAGGTAGTAAAAGTATGTATCAAAATATTACTAAACGTTTTAAAGTGCTTAAAAACGATGATTTGTTTTATGATGAAGCCTCAATTTTAACTGATTTAAAGCATGCTTCAGTAAGGTTTGATACTTCTTATTTAAACTCGAAGTATTTAGAAGTTTTTAAGGGTCCTGAATTTGATTTGCTTTCCGATAATCAAAAAACTAAGTTATTATCACATTCTTTTACAATTTCAAAAAATAATAATAGAATGGCTTATCAATTGGATGAAGCTGTCCAAAATGATTTAAAACCCATAATTACGTCTGCTGTTTTGCCCGGAACTGTGCAGTTAACCCCTTCAGGGAATCTCATTATATTAATGAGAGATTGTCAAACCACAGGAGGCTATCCCAGGATTTTTCATTTAAAAGAGAATTCTATCAATGTTTTGGCTCAAAAATATGCTGGACAAAGCATTGAATTTAAACTACAGTAAAATTATTAAGCAAACTGCGCTTCAGTTTCGGTAAGTATGATTTAATTTAACTACAAACTTTAAAATTAGTTTTATGAAGATAAAGATATCCATTTCACTTTTGTTTTTAATAGCAATTTTGAGTTGTGAACAAGAAGTTAAAGAAGCTAATGCTATTGTAAACGAGACGATTAAAATTTCTGGAGGCGCTCTTTTTAATAAATCTGATATAGAATTTGATTTTAGAAATAAACATTATAAAGCTTCAAGAAATAACGGAAAGTTTATATATGAACGGGTTTTTAATGATTCTTTAGGTGTTATAAATGATGTTTTAACAAACAAAGGTTTTCAAAGATTTGTTAATGATTCTGTTTTTGAGGTTTCTGATGAGAAAGCCAAAGCATATTCAAGTTCTGTAAACTCCGTGCATTATTTTTCAGTATTGCCTTATGGATTAAATGATAAAGCTGTAAATAAATCTTATTTGGGTAAAATAGAGATTAAGAACTTGAACTATTTTAAAATAAAAGTAACCTTTAATAAAGAAGGTGGTGGTGAAGATTTTGATGATGAATTTGTTTATTGGATAAACACTAAAACTTTTAAAGTAGATTATTTAGCTTATTCTTATAACGAAAATGATGGCAAGGGGTATCGTTTTAGAGAGGTTTACAATGAACGCTATATAAATGGTATTCGATTTGTAGATTATAATAACTATAAATCTAAAAATGAAATTGTTACATTATCTAATTTAGATGAATTATTTAAATTAAATCAATTAGAATTACTTTCAAAAATTGAACTAAAAAACATCTATGTACTAATAAAAACTATTCAATAAACAAAACACTACTAGAGACAATATCGTCTTTTACAGTAACAATATATAGGTTAGCATTATTGTTGTCGTCTATATCTTCATAAGTATCACTTCCAAGAAATTTATTTACTACTTGAGGTGTTGTATTGCTATGGCCTACAATTAAAACATTTTTACCTGAATGCTTTTTTGATAGTTCATTTATGGCTATGGTATTAGGATTGTAAATAGTTAATTCTAGTTTGTTTTTTAATGCTGTGGGTGTAGCAGTTTCCCGAGTTCTGTTGTAATCTGTAGAATAAATAGCATCAAAAGAAATATTTTTAAAAACATTTTTCCATTTTTCAGCTCTCAAAAGACCTTTCAAGTTAAGATTAGGGTTTTTGTTTGTACTGTCTTTTCTATTTTTTTCTGCATGGCGAATTAAATAAAAAGTTGTTATCTCTGTTGACTCAAATTGATTTGATTGAGGATCTTTTTTACAAGCATAAAAGGTTGTTATTAAAAATAAAACGAAAATTAACTGCTTCATAATAGTATATTATTTATAATGTTTTTGTCATTAACACCATGCCTCTTAAATTTTCATGAATTAAATTAAAATCTAACCTTATAGTGTCTTGAATTTTAAATCCTTCTTTTTTATAAAACTTAAGTGCTTGGGTTTGAGTATTCATTGCTTTTAGCCATAAAACTTTATTTTTTTTAAAATAAGCTTGTTTTTCTATCCAATTAAAAAGTTGTTTAGCAATACCCTTTCCTTGAGCTTCATGACTTAGATAAATTCTATGTATAAAAGTAGTGTTTTTTTTACCTAACTCAGTTATGGAAGTATTATATACAAAACGAAGTATGCCTATCTGTTGTGAATTTTGTAAAACGAAGTAATAAGCAGCGTCTTTTTCATTTAGTTCAATTTCTAAATTTTCTTTTGA
Organism: Flaviramulus sp.; assembly: GCF_982512915.1. Lineage (NCBI taxonomy): Bacteria > Pseudomonadati > Bacteroidota > Flavobacteriia > Flavobacteriales > Flavobacteriaceae > Flaviramulus > Flaviramulus sp. The sequence goes on from NZ_CEWOCJ010000028.1 coordinate 7,118, forward strand.
AAAACAATAATTAAGATACCAATTATAATCTTCCTTTAACCATAAATGTTTGTAAGCAGGAGGATAAATTTCATGCATTAAAGCCATCAAATCTTCTTGATTATATATTGTAATTTTTTCTAAATGTAAATTTGAAGAAATAGTAATCATGAAGAGTTATACTAATTCTAAAGCTATTTCTATCATATCTTTAAATGTGGTTTCTCGCTCCTTACTAGTAGTTCTTTCACCTGTTACTAAAGAATCTGAAATAGTTAAAATAGAAAGTGCTTTTACATTGTGTTTGGCTGCTACGGTATATAAACCTGCGGTTTCCATTTCAACACAAAGCACTCCAAATTTAGACCACTTTTTATAAGATTCAAAATCATCTGCATAAAACTCATCCGATGTGAATATATTGCCAGCTTTTAAATGTATGTTTTTATTTTTTCCTACCTCAACAGCTTTTTGAAACAATTCAAAATTAGCCGTAGGTGCGTAGTCTGCACCCCCAAAGCGTAATTCGTTAACACCAGAATTTGATGACGCTGCCATTGCTAAAACAATATCTCTAATTTTCACATGCTTTTGATATGATCCAGCACTGCCTACTCGAATTAAGTTTTTAACATCATATTCATTAATTAACTCGTGTGCATAAATAGAAATAGACGGTATTCCCATGCCAGTTCCCATAACAGAAATTGGTTTGCCTTTATAGGTGCCCGTAAAACCAAACATTCCTCTTACTTTATTAAAACATACTGGGTTTTCAAAAAAGGTTTCTGCTATCCATTTGGCTCTAAGAGGATCTCCTGGTAATAATATAGTTTCTGCAATATCACCCTTTTTTGCTTCTATATGAACACTCATTTTAATTTTTTGTAAAAGTTAGTTTATTAGTTCATGGTAATTATTAGTAATTTTCATTTGTAGTTTGTGTTCCTGAAACAATCGATACTCCTGACGAAGTACCCAAACGTTCTACACCAATATTTATATATTCCATTGCTGTTTTAATATCTTGAATACCACCTGATGCTTTAATTTTAACTTTTTCACCTGCAATAATTTGCATAAGTTTTACATCATGAATATTTGCGCCGCCTGTTCCAAAACCTGTTGAGGTTTTTAAAAAATCGGCACCACTTTGTATTGCCAGTTCACTTCCTTTAATGATTTCTATATCTTCCAGATAACAGGTTTCTAAAATCACTTTTAATATATTTTTAGGCATGCAGTTTTTTACAGCTTCAATATCTTTCCAGACGGCATCAAAATCTTTACTTTTTAATAATCCTATATTAATTACCATATCTATTTCATCTGCACCATCCTTTAAAGCTCTTTTAGTTTCAGCAACCTTTGCTTCGGTACTCATCGAGCCTAAAGGAAAGCCAATAACACTGCAAATTTTAAGATCGCTATTTTTTAATTGAGATTTTGCCAAAGAAACAAAGCAACTGTTAACACAAACCGAATAAAATTTATGAGTAACAGCTTCATGGCAAAGTTTTATAATGTCTTTTTGGGTCGCAGTTGCTTTTAAAAGCGTATGATCTATAAATTTATTTAGCTCCATTTTAGAGGTTTTAATCAAAATTATGTTTTGATCGATACTTATCAAATATAATTATTTAATTAAGTTAATAAGTATTAAATAATCAATTTATAATAAATCAAAAGCCATCTTTTTTGTTAGAGATGGCTTTTGATTTTAGAATGAAATTCAAATGAGTTGCTTTATATTTAAATTAACTTTTAAGCTTTTGTGATAGTGTTTATTGTTTGTTCTGATGTTTTCTCTAAATTGTTAAGGTACTGTTTAAAGATTTTAGTATTTCGAATTTGTTGAGTTTTGTTAGTTGACATAATATTAGTTGATGTTTCAATTCTATCTGCACCAACTTCAAGATATTTTAATGCGGTTTCATAATCATCAATACTGCCAGAAGCTATAATTTTGGTATTGTCCCTAACAATTTTTTTTATCATTTTTATTGCTGTAAACGTAGCTCCATTTTTAGTAAATCCAGTTGATGTTTTGATGAAATCTATCTCAGAATCTAAACAAATCTCACAAACTTTAACAATTTCGTTTTTATTTAATTCAGAAATTTCTATGATAACTTTTAATGGGGTTTTAGAACCGATAGCCGATTTAACATCGGTAATATCTTTTAAAACAGAAACATAATTTCTACTTTTTAACAAGCCTAAATTTATAACCATTTCTATTTCTTGAGCACCATCGTTTAAGGCTTGTTGAGCTTCAAAAATTTTGGATTTAGTTGAAGTAGCTCCAAATGGAAAACCAACTACACTTGAGATTTTCACATCAGAATCAATAAGAAATTGTTTAGCTAAGGCGACATAACAGCTACTGATACAAACACTATGGAAATTGTTATCAATAGCTTCATTGCAAAGCTTTATAATATCATGTTCTTGAGTTAAAGAACCTAATAATGAGTAATCAATGTATTTAGCAATATTCATTTTTTAAGAGTAGGGTTTAATGTTTTTCAATGTAAAAACTAATTTCACATTTTTTAAAATTATTAACGATTTGAGGATTTTCTTTAGGCTAAGTTATAAATTTTAACCAGCATTGGTGGTTTGTATATAAGTTTTTATTAACAAAAACCTGTTGATTATTTAACTATTTGAACTTAAATTTATTGTAAATCTTATTAATTTAAGTTTATGCGGTAGTTATTAAAATAATAAAACCACAAAAAATTGGACTTGTTGTGGTTTTTAATTTGGTTTAGTTTAAAAATTATTTTGAGATTGGCTATTGAATAGCGGTAACTGTAAACCCAGCTTTTTTTAGTAATTTGATGACACCTTCTTCTCCAGCTAAATGTCCTGCACCCACGCCAAAAAATGTTGGTTGTTCTTTTGAGTATTCTGAAATTTTAGAAATCCAATTTTTGTTTCTATTAGCTAATAATTTATCTTGATGTTTAGAAACACTACTACTATTGTTATCATTCATCATGTCTAGCATGTCTGTTATATTCTCTTCTTTGTAAACTTTTAGCATTTTAGCAAAATTAACTTTATCGTATTCTAAGTTATCTTTTGCCATTCTTAATAAATCTGAAACTTGGTCTTCGTAAGGGATATCCTCAAAAACTTGAAGTTGGTCTTCAATTGTTTCTAACCCATTTATTTCTTCTTCTTGAGTTTTTGCTACTTTCATTAACTCTACTTCAAAAGATTGCATAGGGCAATCAATCATTTTTGGATATAACATAGCTGTTAAGAAAAAGGGTTTTATGTTTTCTATCAATTTGACAGACATACCTGCGTTTTTTATAAAAAGCGAATCAATTATTGTATAATCTTCTTCAGAAACAAAATCTTTGATAGTTTTTCCGTTACTCATATACATGCCACCCATCATTTTTGATTGCATTGATGGGTCGTCCATATCAATTTCTAAAACGACTTGAGTGGTTTCTTCTAGAGCTTTTTTTACGTCTTCATCTAAAGTGGCATCACATGTTATATGAATCGTACCAAATAAGTATGAAGCTTTTTCTAGACCATTTCCGGAGATTTTCCAAAGTGTTGAGTTTTCTAACTCTTGAGAATTGATGGTTAACGTTGAAAAGATTAAGGTTGCAAATAATGATAATTTTAATTTCATAATTATAATTTTTATTATGAGTATCAATATTAGTTTTTTTGTTACAAAAAAAGCAACAATCATCTTTGTATAAAAAGATTCATGTTGCTTTTCAACTAACCAACCAACTTAAAGACTTAATTTATTATCTTTTGTTACAATTTGTTTTATTGGAATCTAAAATTTTTCTGTAACCAAATCTCCTTGATTTCTAAATACTAATTTATCATCAAAAGCGTCCAGTAAAATAATACTTTCTGTGGTCACTTTTCCAGCTAATATCTCTTTACTAAGTGCATTTAAAACGTCTTTTTGAATCACTCTTTTTACAGGACGTGCACCATATTCAGGGTTGTAACCTTTATCGGCTAAATAACTTACAGCATCAGGTGTTGCGTCAAAAGTAATACCTTGTTTAGCTATCATTTTAGTAATATCCTTTAGTTGTAAACCAACTATTTCAACAATATTATCTTTTGATAACGGAGTAAACATGATAGTGTCATCAATACGGTTTAAAAATTCAGGTCTCACACTTTGTTTTAATAAAGCTAAAACATCAATTTTTGCTGCTTCAATAGCAGAATCTATATCTTTTGTGGCTTCAAATCTATCATGAATTATACTACTTCCAATGTTAGAAGTCATTATTATTATGGTGTTTTTAAAATCTGCTAAGCGTCCTTTATTATCTGTTAAATGGCCTTCATCTAAAACTTGTAATAAAATATTAAAAGTATCTGGATGTGCTTTTTCAATTTCATCTAATAACACCACTGAATATGGTTTTCTTCTCACCGCTTCAGTTAGTTGTCCGCCTTCATCATAGCCAATATAACCAGGAGGCGCACCAACTAATCTGCTTACCGCATGTCGTTCTTGATATTCGCTCATATCAATTCGTGTCATAGCGTTTTCATCATCAAATAAATACTCAGCTAAAGCTTTTGCTAATTCGGTTTTACCTACACCGGTAGTTCCTAAAAACAAGAAAGTACCTATAGGTTTTTTTGGGTTTTGCAAACCAGCACGACTTCTACGAACAGCATCACTAACAGCTATAATAGCCTCTTCTTGCCCAACAACTCGTTTATGTAATTGGTCTTCTAATTTCAACAGTTTTTCACGTTCGCTTTGAAGCATTTTAGTAACAGGTATACCTGTCCATTTCGCAACAACTTCGGCAATATCATCATAAGTAACTTCTTCTTTAATAAGCGAGTTTTCTGATTGATTTTCTTGTAATTGTTTTTGGTAAACCTCAAGTTTTTCTTGGGTTTCTTTTATTTTGCCATAGCGTAACTCGGCTACTTTACCATAGTCGCCATCGCGTTCTGCTCTTTCAGCTTCTTGTTTGTAATTTTCAATGGCTTGTTTAGCATTTTGGATGTTATCTACAACCTCTTTTTCACTTTTCCACTTTGCATTAATTTCATTTCTACTTTCTTTTAAATTCGCTAGGTCTGAACGTAGTGATTTTAATTTAGTTTCATCTTTTTCTCTTTTAATAGCTTCAATTTCAATTTCAAGCTGCATGATTTTTCTATCTAAAACATCTAATTCTTCTGGCTTAGAGTTGATTTCCATACGAAGTTTTGAAGCAGCTTCATCCATTAAATCAATAGCTTTATCTGGTAAAAAACGATTGGTGATATAGCGTTGTGATAATTCTACGGCGCCAATAATGGCTTCATCTTTAATGCGCACTTTATGGTGTGTTTCATATTTTTCTTTAATACCTCTTAAAATCGAAATAGCACTTTCAGTATCAGGCTCGTTAACAATCACTTTTTGGAAACGACGCTCTAAAGCTTTATCCTTTTCAAAGTATTTTTGATACTCGTCTAGCGTTGTTGCACCAATAGCTCTAAGTTCTCCGCGTGCCAATGCGGGTTTTAATATATTGGCAGCATCCATAGCTCCTTGTCCGCCACCAGCACCAACAAGTGTGTGTATTTCATCAATAAATAATACGATATCTCCTTCGCTTTCAGTTACTTCTTTTATAACAGCTTTTAAGCGCTCTTCAAACTCACCTTTGTATTTTGCTCCAGCAATTAAAGCACCCATATCTAAAGCAAAAATTTGCTTATCTTTTAAATTTTCAGGTATATCACCATCAATTATTCTATGCGCTAAACCCTCTGCAATAGCTGTTTTGCCAGTACCTGGTTCTCCAACCAAAATGGGATTGTTTTTGGTTCTACGTGATAAGATTTGAAGTATTCTACGAATTTCTTCATCACGCCCAATTACAGGATCTAATTTGCCATCTTTAGCTAATTGGTTTAAGTTTTTGGCGTACTTATTTAATGAATTATAAGTTTCTTCTTGATTTTGAGAAGTTACTTTTTCACCTTTACGTAACTCTTCTATAGATGCTTTTAAATCTTTTTCTGTAACAGCTTGGTCTTTTAGCATTTGAGCAATTTTACTATCGGATTTAAAAATTGCGATGATTAGATGTTCTAAAGACACATAATCATCTTTCATTTTTTTTGCAATTATTTCAGCTTCGTTAAGTGTTTTATTAGCTTCGCGAGAAAGCATTAATTGCCCACCAGAAACTTTAGCAAAACTTTCAATTTGTTTATCTAAGGCCTGTTGTAAAATGATAATATTAACATTTAACTTTTTTAAAATGAATGGCAATACATTTTCGTCTACTTCAAAAACGCCTTTAAAAAGGTGTTCATTTTCAATTTGCTGATGGCTAAAACTTTGCGCTAATTGTTGCGCTTGTTGTATAGCTTCTTGCGATTTTATGGTATAATTATTTAAGTTCATAATTTTTATTTTTTTTATTTCCGCTTCCGCTGAAATTATATTAATGTTTTACTTTTACAACTTTAAGAAGTCAATAATCTTACCAAGAGATATATTAAGACAAAATGTCTGCTAAAAAGTTGATTTTGATGACTTTTAGTCAGTTTGTAAGATTTAAAATAAGTTACGACCTAATAATTATTAAAAAGTGAATGTTTGCTTTTTAAAAAAAAATTAAAAAAATGGGATTATTGAACAAAATATTTGGTGCTTCCAAAAGCTCAGAAATTGATAATAAAGAGGAAAAAACATTGCCTTGGATTCCTCTAACAGAATTACAACAATTAAATTTTATAGAAATTAAATCTGTTACTAAAACGCAAATTATTTTTAAACATTCTACTCGATGTGGTATAAGTAGAATGGTGATTAACCAGTTTGTCGATGCTTATCAGTTAACAGAAAAAGATTTAGATTTATATTATTTAGACTTACTGAATTATAGAGAGGTATCAAACGAGATAGCATCAAAATTTCAAATCATGCATGAATCTCCACAACTTTTAGTGATTAAAAATGGAGGTGTAGTAGCTCATGATTCTCATGGTGCTATAAACGATATCGATTTGAATAAATTTTTATAATAATGGTTTATGGGCGCCAATTATCTATTTGTTTATGGAACCCTATTAAAAAAATCAAATAATGAGATGTCAAACTTTTTGGTATCTCATGCGGTTTTAATAGGTAAAGGCTATTTTTATGGTAACCTATATGAAGTAACTTGGTATCCGGGAGCTATTTTAAGTAATAATACTTCTGAAAAGGTATTCGGGATGATTTTTAAAATTGAAAACTCTCAAGAGGTTTTTAAAGTTTTAGATGATTACGAAGGTATTGGCGAACAATATTCAGAGCCACATTTGTTTAAAAAGAAACTAATTACGGCGTTTTTAAAAGATGGTACTCCTTTTGAAACTTTTGTGTATGTATATAGCCAGTCTATTATAGGTTTAAAACAAATATCATCTGGCGATTTTTTAAAATATTAGCCTTTCAAAATGAGTTTTATGACGCTTTAGCTTTTTAAAAATTCGTTTCTTTGTAACGTCTTTAATATATCAATGAACTCATTTAACACCTTATTATTCCACCCTTTAAAAAATGATTCGGGAATCCTTTTACCCGATAAATTTACTTTTCCATTTTATTACGAGCCACACCCTTTAAGTTTTTTAGCAGCAAACGATTTGCAAAAATATTTAGAAACTCAAACTGATTTTGATCATAACTTTGGGTTAAACCCGAATCAAGCTGGACTTGTTATTGGTAAAATGTTTGGAGTGATGGTTGTTAAAAACGCACATGAGCAAATAGGCTATTTAGCAGCATTTTCAGGGAAACTTGCTGATAGTAATGATATTAAAGGTTTTGTGCCTACCGTTTACAATACCTTAAATGAAGTTGGTTTTTATAAAAAAGGTGAAGCTGAATTAAACCTTATAAATGGCGAACTTGAAACTTTAGAACATGCAGATGAGTTACAAATAGCTATCCAAAATGTAAGAGAAGCTAAGCAAACTTATGAAACAGAGTTAAAAGCTTTTAAAACTGAAATTAAAATTCAAAAGCAACATAGAAAACAGCAAAGAGAAGTTGCTAAAACGAATTTAGACACGTTAGTATTCAAGAAATTCTCAGAAGAATTGGATGCACAGAGTATCACTTATCAAATTAGATTAAAGCACTTAAAACGCCAGTGGGAAGAAGTTATTAAAGATCTAGAAGAAGCTTTAAATGTTTTACTAATGCCTATTAATGATTTAAAAGACTATCGTGCAAATCTATCGGCATCATTACAAAAACGCATACACGAGCAGTACCAGTTTTTAAATGCAAAAGGAGAAACTAAACATTTGCTAGATGTTTTTAAAAATACAACATCTCCAATACCACCAGCAGGAAGCGGTGAATGTGCAGCACCAAAATTGTTTCAATACGCATATCAAAATAATTTGCAGCCCATTGCGATGGCTGAGTTTTGGTGGGGTGCTTCACCAAAATCAGAAGTACGAAAACACCAGCAGTTTTATCCGTCTTGCAGAAGTAAATGCGAACCTATTTTGGGTTTTATGATGCAGGGATTAAACGTTGATGATAATCCGATTGAGCAATCTATCAGTTACGCACCTGATTTAGAAATTATTTACGAAGACGATTATTTATTACTAATAAATAAGCCTCACGAGTTTTTGTCCGTACCAGGTAAAACAAGCAATGAATCGGTGTTTACTAAAATGAAATCCTATTTACCAAATGCCACAGGTCCTTTACTGGTTCACAGGTTAGATATGTCTACTTCAGGTTTGTTACTAGTAGCAAAAATCAGTATTATACATAAACAATTACAAAAACAGTTTATAGAGCGTAGTGTAAAAAAGCGGTATGTAGCTTTATTAGACGGCATTTTACAAGATACTGAAGGCAATGTAAACTTACCATTGCGCGTAGATTTAGATAACCGCCCACAGCAATTGGTTTGTTACCTACATGGCAAACAAGCTATAACCAATTATAAAGTGATAGCTATTGAAAATCAAAAAACACGCATTTATTTTTATCCTATTACAGGTCGAACGCATCAACTAAGAGTTCATGCAGCACATAACCAAGGTTTAATAACCCCAATAGTTGGAGACGACCTTTATGGTACTAAAGCTAACCGATTACACTTGCATGCAGAAAGCCTTACATTTACTCATCCTATAACTAAAAAAGAACTTACCATTATTTGTAAAGCACCTTTTTAACTGTTTAAAACTCTTTAAAAGTAACTAGAATTACATATTGATTTTGTGAGTTTTAAATTATAGATTTGATTGAGGAAAAGAATATTAGATAATAAAAAAACTAAAGTTTAATAAGTTTAAATTAATTGATTTATTCTTGGCTAAATATTAAATTTAGTAAAATATCTAAGTCACTTCATATAGTCTTTAATAAACAAACCAAAATACACCTTGATTATGAAGCAATCTTTAATTTTACTCATTTCAATCCTTTCTGTTTATCTTTTACCTGCACAAGATGTAACAGGGCAGTGGCATGGGGTTTTAAAAGTACAAGGTATTCAATTGCGTCTTGATTTTTATGTGAATAAAACAGAAGACGGATTTACTTCTACAATGGATAGCCCAGACCAAGGTGCAACAGGTATACCAGTTGCAAAAACCACTTTTAAAGATTCTATAATCACTTTTGAAATTCCAAGCTTAACTATTATTTATGTTGGCGAATTAAAAGGGAAATTGGTTATTGGAACTTTTAAACAAGCAGGACAAGAATTTCCTATGGATTTATCTAGAAATACTATAGAAAAACAACTTATAAATAAACCACAAGAACCAAAACCACCTTATCCCTATAATATAGAAGAGGTTTGTTTTGAAAACACAGAGGCAAATATTATATTATCGGGGACTTTAACTATACCAAAAAACACCACTGATTCTCCAGTCGTCATTTTAATATCTGGAAGTGGGCCACAAAACAGGGATGAAGAACTATTTGGACATAAGCCATTTTTAGTAATTGCTGATTATTTAACCAAAAATGGTATTGCTGTGTTGCGATATGATGACAGAGGTGTAGCAAAATCAAGTGGCGATTTTAATTCTGCTACAACTGCTGATCTAGCTACTGATGTTGAAAGTGCTATCGAGTATTTAAAAACAAGAAAAGATATTAATAAAAATAATATTGGTTTAATTGGGCATAGTGAAGGTGGAATGATAGCCCCTATGATTGCTTCAAAATCCAAAGATGTAAGTTTTATAGTTTTATTAGCGGGTCCGGGTATTTCAGGTTACGATATTGTGATGTTACAAACAGAACTAATCAATAAAGCTAACGGTGCACATGCATCTGATTTGCAGAAAGAATTAGATTTTTTAAAAAGAAGTTTGGATATTGTGGTGAAAGATGGTAGTAAAGAAGAAATTGAATCTGAATTATCTGATTTCATAGAAAAACAAATGAATGATAATCCAGAGACGCTAGCAAAACAAATGAAAGCTAAGGATTTTGATGTATTTATTAAAACCTTTACTTCATCATGGATGCGATATTTTTTAAAATTTAACCCAAAATCGATTTTAGAAAATGTGAAGTGCCCAGTTTTTGCAATTAATGGTAAAAAAGATTTGCAAGTACCATCAAACGAGAATTTAACTGCTATAAAAAGTGCACTTACTGATGGCGGAAATAAAAACGTAACTATTAAAGAATATCCAAATTTGAATCATCTGTTTCAAGAATCTGAAACAGGATCTCCCACAGAATATGGAAAAATCGAGCAAACTTTTTCGCCAGTTGTTTTAGTGGATATTATGAATTGGATAGTAAATCAAATGAATTGAAGTATTTTTGATTAAATAGAGTCTAGTTATTTAAAGTTTTAAAATAATTTAATAAAAAAACTCCTAAGATGTTTTAGGAGTTTTTTTTATACTTTTTAAGAAGATGTTTAGGCTTTACCCATGATTCTGAACATACCTGTACCACAAGTAGGACATTTACCTTTCATAGCTTTTCTACCATTTTTCATAGTAGTTTCAGCTGCATCTTTCATTTCTTTTTTTGATTTACATTTTACGCAATACGCTTCCATTTGGTTAGTTTTTTTAATTAATCACGACTAAGATAAATTTAAAACTATAAACACACAAGGTAATTTGTGTTTTTTTTACTTAATTGAGCGTGTAAGAATTAATAATATTCTTTATTTGAAGTTTTAAATCTTCAGCAGTATCGTAAATCATTTGCTCTTCTGTAGGAAAAGGAACGGCACGTCTTTCTAAAAAAGGAATCAAATTCGTCTCTAAAGCACGTCTATCTCCATTTGATGTTGCATAAATATGCTGGAAAACAAATTCACTAGTTACAGGGAAAGCATCTACTAATTGATTGGTTTTTAAATTTACATATTCTACATTGCCAGTAACTTGGGTTGCTTTAAATTGTGTAAACTCATAATACTCACAACGAACAGTTTTCATATTGTCTATTTTAATAGCATTACCTAAACTATCTTTTACTACCCTGCCGTTTTCAATTAAATCTATTTTTCCATCAGCAACTTGTTTTTCTTTAATAACCTGACGTTCTTTAATTTGTTCTGGCGATATCTTGATATCTCTTAAATTAACACGCATATTAAAGTCGTAAGCAATATTTTCTTCTGGTGTTCCATGGTAAACTGCCCAAAAGTTATTTAAGCCATAACTACTAAAGTTTAATAAATCGTTTTCTAATCGTGTTGGAATTACTTTTCTAGTATCATTAACCATATCAACCAAAACAAAATCGACACCCTTATTATGGGCAACATCCATTAAATAACGTACATCTTTAAAGTTTGGGTTAATGTCTTCTAGGTCTCTTAAATTATTGTACGCATCTCTAAAATCTAATTTATTATTAGATTTTAATAAGGCTGTTGCATTTTTATAAAGCTGCTCTGAAGCACTATTTTTAAAACTAATAATTTGACTATTGTAGTCGTTAAAATTGAAAACAACTTCTTTTTCGTTAACAAACAAGGGCAGTAAAGGTTTGATACGTTCTTGCCTATTATCTAAAGCTACATAGGCATCATAAATACCAATATAATTTTCAGGATTATTGTCTTTTTTGAAAAAATCAATATTGTTTAAATCGCGCGCTGTTGCTTTTGTATAAGCATCTTTAAGCATTAGAATAAATTCTGCTTTTCCTCTTTTTTCTTTATTTGTACGTAATTTACCAATAGCATCAGAAATTGCTGCATCATAATTCCCAACGCTTACAGCTTTTTCAATTTTTTTACTAGTGCTACACGCTAAGAATAATAATAAAATAAATAAAAAGGGTAGTATTTTTTTCATTTTTTTAGATTTTGGTTTACTGGATATGTATCCAATAAAAGTGCCAAAATAATAAAATATCAGATAAAATACTAATAAATCCGATTAAATGTATTTTTTTTTAAGTAAGACTAATTTATTTTTTACTGTAAACAGGAAGTAATTTTGTAGAAACCTCTCCAAAACCAATACGAGTGCCATCTTTCTCACAATAACCTCTCATAATAACAGTATCGTTATCATTTATAAATTTACGTTCGCTACCATCTTTCATTTTAATTGGTTTTTCACCTCTCCAAGTTAATTCTAACATGGAACCGTAAGAGTCTGGTGTTGGTCCTGAAATAGTTCCACTTCCCATCATATCTCCAGAGTTTATTGGGCAACCATTTATGGTATGATGCGCTAATTGTTGAGAAATATTCCAATACATATGTTTAAAATTAGAATTGGTAACTACAGTTTCTTTAGCGCCTTTTGGACGAATAGCTACTTCCAAATTAATATCAAAACTTTTCTCCCCCTTATATTTTAAATAATCCAATTGTGGTTTTAAAGGTTTTGGGCTTTCAACTCTGTAAGGCTCTAAGGCATCTAAAGTTACAATCCATGGTGAAATAGAAGTCGCAAAGTTTTTCGCTAAAAATGGACCTAATGGCACGTATTCCCATTTTTGAATATCGCGTGCACTCCAGTCATTTAATAAAACCAGTCCAAATATGTATTCTTCCGCTTCTTCAATTGGGATGGGTTCTCCTAAATCGTTAGCATCTGTGGTAATAAAAGCCATTTCTAATTCAAAATCAACTAATTGACTTGGTCCAAAAACAGGTTCTGTGGCTCCGTTTGGTAAGGTTTGACCTTGTGGACGATGTACTGGGATTCCGGAAGGAATTACAGAAGAACTTCTGCCATGATAACCAACTGGAATATGTAGCCAATTAGGTAAAAGTGCATTATCTGGATCTCTAAACATTGTGCCTACATTAGTTGCATGTTCTATACTTGAGTAAAAATCTGTATAATCGCCAATTTGAACAGGTAATTGCATTTCAATTTCATCTAAACGAAATAAAACTATTTCTTTGTGTCGTTTGTTTTGTTTTAAAACATCGTTATTACTATCAAATATTTCGGCAATTCGATCTCTTACAGAGCGCCATGTTTTACGGCCATCTGCTATAAAATCGTTTAATGTGTCTTGAAGGAAAATATCATCCGTTAAAGGAATTCCTTCAAAATATCCTAATTGGTGTAATGCACCTAAATCAATTGCAGTATCACCAATTCTGGTTCCAATAGTAATGATGTCATCACGAGTTAAAAACACACCAAAAGGGATGTTTTGTATTGGGAAATCTGAATTTTTGTCGACATGTAACCATGACTTTCTATCTGGATTGTTAGCTGATAAACGCATAACTCTATTTTAGATTATTGTTATTGAATTCTTATCAAACCTACACATTTTTTTTATTTTAAAAGAAAAAAATAAAGAAAATCTAGGATTCGTTTAACCGTTAATAAAATGGTTAAAAACTTCATAGTAAATATATATTTTTTAAAGGATTTAACTAATGTATTTCATATTTTTGCGCAACATTTAACAAGAAATTAAATATATGCAACGCGACGAACAAATTTTTGAACTAATTGAAGCTGAAAAAGAGCGTCAACTTCACGGAATAGAACTTATAGCATCTGAGAATTTTGTTAGTGAACAAGTTATGGAAGCTGCTGGTTCTGTATTAACCAATAAATACGCTGAAGGCTACCCAGGAAAACGCTATTATGGGGGTTGTGAAGTAGTTGATGAAGTTGAGCAAATTGCTATTGATAGAGCTAAAACTTTGTTTGGAGCAGAATATGTTAATGTCCAACCACATTCTGGAAGTCAAGCAAATACTGCTGTTTACCATGCGTGTTTGAATGCTGGAGATAAAATTTTAGGTTTTGATTTGTCACATGGTGGCCATTTAACTCATGGGTCTCCTGTTAATTTCTCAGGTAAATTATATGTGCCGTCTTTTTATGGAGTAGAAGAGGAGACAGGTGTTTTGAATTATGATAAAATTCAAGAAATTGCAACAAAAGAGCAGCCAAAGTTAATTATTGCAGGCGCTTCTGCTTATTCTCGCGATATTGATTTTAAACGTTTTAGAGTTATTGCTGATAGTGTAGGAGCAATTCTATTAGCAGATATATCACATCCTGCTGGTTTAATTGCTAAAGGGATTTTAAACGATCCGCTTCCTCATTGTCATATTGTAACCACTACTACTCATAAAACTTTGAGAGGACCAAGAGGAGGTATGATAATGATGGGTAAAGATTTTGATAATCCGTTTGGTCTAACTTTAAAAAATGGTAGCTTGAAAAAAATGTCATCTTTATTGGATTCTGCCGTTTTTCCAGGAAATCAGGGAGGACCATTAGAGCACATTATTGCCGCTAAAGCTATTGCATTTGGTGAAGCTTTAACTGATGAGTTTTTGCATTATCAATTACAAGTTAAAAATAATGCTGCTGCCATGGCTAAAGCACTAGTAGACAAAGATTATCATATAATTTCTGGTGGAACAGATAATCATATGATGTTAATAGATTTACGTAATAAAAACGTTTCTGGTAAAGATGCTGAACAAGCACTTGTAAAAGCTGATATTACAGCTAACAAGAATATGGTACCCTTTGATGATAAATCACCTTTTGTAACTTCAGGAATCCGTTTAGGAACTGCTGCAGTAACAACGCGTGGTTTAAAAGAAGCTGATATGGTTAAAATTGTAGATTTGATTGATGAGGTGATTACAAATTTTGATAACGAAGCAATTCTAGAAACTGTAAAAGAAAAAGTAAATGCCATGATGAAAGATAAACCGTTGTTTGTTTAACTTTTATAAACATAGAGAATAAAAAAATCCTGTTTTAAGCAGGATTTTTTTATTCAATAATATAAAATTATTCAGGAAATATGATATGTTGGTAAGCTCCAATGTCTGGGGTAGTTGTTCTATTAATATTTAAAATATCAAAAGGAACTTGTGCTGCAAAGTCAGATAGTCCTTTATTTATAGCAGCTGATGTTTCTCCTATAATAAATTTATTTTCAGAAGTATTTAAAAAGTTAGGGTCTTCATTAAAAATATTACCTTCATAATGATTGGTATCATTCAAATTGTAATTTGGTCCTTGTAAATTGTTGTTGTTGTCTTGAAAACGAATTAAACAATTGGTGAATTTAAAATTGAAAGCAACGGCATCATCTTCTATTTCATCTACAATGATTTCCGGATTATCATTACCATAAATAATACAACTATTAAAATTAGCTTCTGTTAAATCGGCTAGAGTAGCTACATTATTTTCATCAACAATAAAATTATTTATCAAAACAGAAGGGAATTGTCTGAATCCATTATTCCAATAATTTACTAAAGTGGAATGCGTAAAATTATATTTACCTCCAATAGTCCCAGCAAATGAGGATTGGCCTGCATTATTTATAACAACATTTTCTCCAGCAATGGATGTATTTCTTCCTAAAATACCAAAAGCGCTAGAATTATAAATTTGTGAATTTGTAATGATTACTTTATGATTTGTTTCATTAGGATTACCATCACTTAAAATCCCTACAGTGGCATTTTTAATAGTTGCATAGTTGATGGTATTATTAATACTTCCATCCAAAAACCATATAGTTCCCCATTGCCCTGGTACCTCTGAAAAATTAGGTTCTAAACGATCGCCTTCAAAAACAACTTCGTTTTCTAGTAATTCTTGATTATTACTAAAAGCACCATTAACTTGTAACGAAGCTCCATTGGATACAATGATACCTGAATTATCATGAAAATATAAACGTGCTCCAGCATCAATAGTTAAAGTTTCATTCTCAGGAACTGTAGCAAATCCATAAATAACATAAGGTTTATTGTTTGTAAAAGTGAGCTCAGAAGGTAATAATTCTCGACCTTGTAAATCAGTTTCCACTAAGTCACCACCTATATTAAGTGTTAATGTTTCTATCACTTTTGTACTATTATTTCTATCAGGGTAAATAAAAACAGCATCTTTTACAAGCGTAACCAACTCCACTTTTTGAAGATTTGTACCGCCATCAAATTCTATTTGATCTGTATATAAATAAGTGCCATTAGTGTTAGTAAAGTTATTAATATCAATGGTAGACTCAATAAAAATATATAAACTATCATTAGCTAATAATTCAATATTTTCAAAAACCTTACCTGGTAAACCATCAACACTTAGTCTATAATTTGAGGTTTCGCCTGAGGCTAATCTTAGCGAAGGAATAAATATATCATCACTACTTCTGTTATATACTTTTAAGTTGTAAGAGCTAGAACCAATATTGGTAAAAACAGTATCTAAATATACCGTATCTTTTGAAAACTGAAGACTTCCTGTACTTGGTGAAAACTCAAAATCATTTCTACAAGAACTCCATAGCATCAAAAAACCTATAGATAAAAAAATAAATATGGAACGTTTCTTTATTTAA
>NZ_CEWOCJ010000029.1:0-20037 GCF_982512915.1 Flaviramulus sp.
TTTAAATTTTTAATTTCATGATAAATAATTTTTATTTTTTTAATTAATTTAAAAATACTTTATCGTCATTTTTTGTGACAGAATTGTGACAAGAATTATGTACACATATGTACACATATGTCTATACTTTTTTTGTAATAGGCTTTTAAACAGCCTAAAAACCGTCAGATTTCGATAAAATGACGAGTAAAAGTGTAACTTATTTATATTCAGTCGAGGTCACTAGTAAACCCTAATATGTTTAAAAACGTACTAGGGTTTTATTTTAATTAAATCTTTTTGATTTAATTTTTAAATGATGATTCTATTGGGTAGTCATTTTTCTAAACGTTGAAGGCGATGATTTTTTATAAATCTGAAATTGTCTGTTAAAATTCGAAATATTATTATAACCACAATGTTCAGCTATTTCAGCGATACTTATTTCTTTATTTTTTGTTAAAAGTTTACAAGCATTTTCAATTCTTAATTCTGTTAAAAACTTGAAGTACGTTTTATTAGTTCTTTTTTTAAAGTATTTGCAAAACGCATTTTTAGTCATATTTGCTATACTAGCAATGGTAAGTAAAGAGATTTCTTTTTCAAAGTTATTCATGGTGTATTCAAATACATTTCTAATCCTATAACCTTCATTATCAGAGAATTTCTTGTCATAAATATAGGATGATAAATTTTGATAATTACACTTAGATCCTATTTTTAAAAGCTGAAGTAGTATCAGAAGTTTTTCAAGTTTAGAAGCTTTTTCAAGTTCTAAAAATAATTTTTCAACCAATTTATTTTTGGAAGTCAATTTAAATCCATGTTTAGATCTTTTAAAAAAGGACTGAATTTCTTTTAATTCCTCCAATTCAAAAAACTGTTTTCCAAAAGAAATTTGAGTAAAAAATAAGGAAAGCATTTTTGAGTTTTTTGAAGCATTTAAATCACTTTTAAATACATGCGGTACGTTATTCCCTAAAACTAATACATCACCTTTTTTGTAATAATTAACCTTGTCTCCTACAATTAAAGTGCCTTCTCCTTCAACAATTAAACTTATTTGAATTTCTTCATGTTGATGTAATTTGTCAAAAAAAGCAAAATCATCATCTATTTGAAATACAAAAGCATCTTGCTCTGGTTTAGGTATTTTAAAAGGTAATACTTTCATTATAAAAATTTGTATGCAAATAATATTCAAATATATGTTATAAATTATTATTAAGGATAATATAGTATTAATTAATGATAATAATTCATTATTTGGAAGCCTTTTTAATAAGTAATTTTGTATCATTAAAAAATATAATTATGAGTATGCAATGGAAAGGTGTTATGCCAGCATTAACCACACAATTTACGGCTAGTGATGAGCTAGATTTAGAGTTATTTAAAATCAATATTAAAGCCCAATTAGATGCTGGAGTGCACGGACTTGTTTTAGGAGGTACTCTTGGGGAAGCTAGTACTTTAACTGATGAAGAGAGGCGGATACTCACCAGAGAAGCTGTGGCATTTGTAGAGGGTGAAGTTCCTGTTTTAATGAATATCGCAGAACAAACCACAAAAGCTGCCATTAATCTAGCCAAAATAGCCGAGGAAGATGGTGCAAAAGGTTTGATGATGTTGCCGCCAATGCGCTATAAAGCTAGTAATGAAGAGATTGTAGCATATTTTAAAGCGGTTGCAAATAGCACCTCGTTACCAATCATGATTTATAACAACCCTATTGATTATAAATTGGAAGTGACCTTAGATATGTTTGAAGAATTATTAGCAGCATGTCCTAATATTCAAGCAGTAAAAGAATCTACCAGAGACACCACCAATATTACCAGAATAAAAAACCGTTTTGGAAATAGATTAGCAATCATGACAGGAGTAGATACCCTCGCTTTAGAAAGTTTAGTGCTTGGAGCCGATGGTTGGGTAGCTGGTTTAGTAGACGCTTTTCCAGCTGAAACGGTAGCTATTTATGAGTTAGTTAAAGCAGGACGCATTCCAGAAGCCATAAAAATTTACCGTTGGTTTATGCCATTGTTAGAGTTAGATATTCATCCTAAATTAGTGCAATACATTAAATTAGCCGCTGTGCACACTAAAATTGGATCAGAATATGTAAGGGCTCCAAGGTTAGTTTTACAAGGAGAAGAACGTACAAAAATTGAAAAAATAATAACAAGCGCATTAGCTGTAAGACTAACATTACCCGATTATAAAACTTAAGTATTTTAGTTTAAATAATTTGGGTGTTACCCTTCGGGTCGCGCTTTTCATTATATCTTTTGTAAAAGTAAAAGGATGCCGTTACAATCCCTAACACAAAAACAACTATTAAAAAAAGATCCGGCTTCAATTAAAATGGTTTTTAAACCAGTAAATTTGGAAACGCACTATAAAAAGATTAACAAAAAATGATTACAGGAAAAAACTATATAGGAAATCAAGCATCAGCAAACGGAACTAAAGTTTTTAAAACATTTAATCCTTTATTGAATATTGAAAATGAATGGCAATTCACCGAAGCTTCCACACAAGAAGTAAATAAGGCCGCATCATTTGCTTCAGAAGCTTTTAAAACTTATTCGAAATTTCCTGGATCAAAAAAAGCAGAATTTTTAAGAGCTATCGCAGAAGAAATTGAAGCACTTGGCGAGGAATTATTAGATGTTTATACCTTAGAAAGCGGACTATCCAAAGGTAGAGCCATAGGCGAAAGGGGAAGAACCATTGGGCAATTACATGCTTTTGCAAATCATGTTGAATTAGGAAATTGGGTAGATGCAACTATCGATACTGCAGAACCAGAACGACAACCAATCCCTAAAGTAGATGTAAGAAAAATGAATATCCCTTTAGGGCCAGTAGTTGTTTTTGGAGCTAGTAATTTTCCTTTAGCATACTCAACTGCAGGTGGTGATACTGCAGCAGCTTTGGCAGCCGGTTGCTCGGTTATTGTTAAATCCCATCCTATGCATGCGGGAACAGGCGAGTTAATAGCTTCTGCTATTGTTAAAGCAGCTTTGAAAACAGGAATGCCAAATGGTGTTTTTTCAAATTTAAATAGTAGTAGTATTGAGGTAGGGCAATTATTGGTAAAACATCCAGATATTAAAGCTGTTGGTTTTACAGGGAGTATAAATGGAGGTAGAGCTTTATATGATTTAGCTTCGCAACGTAAAGAACCCATTCCGGTTTTTGCAGAAATGGGAAGTGTAAATCCTGTAATACTTTTACCAAAAGCATTAGATAACAGAGCTACAGATATTGCAAAAACCTATGCAGGTTCTATTACTTTAGGCACCGGACAATTTTGCACCAATCCAGGTTTAATTTTAGGTATAAAATCAGATGGTTTAACAAAATTTGTAAACGCTTTAGCTAAAGAAATTGATAAAATTGAGCCATCAGTTATGTTGCATCCCAATATTTTTGGAGCTTACGAAAAAAATAAAACAAAGGCCATATCTCAAAAAGGTATTCAAGTTTTAGCAGCTTATAAAAATGATGTAAAACCTAATTACGCTAAACAAGTTGTTACCACCGTAGAAGGCGATACTTTTTTAAATAATACAACATTACATTATGAAGTTTTTGGTCCTTATTCAATAGTTGTTCAATGTAAAAACGTAACACAGTTAGAGAACATTATTTCAAAATTAGAGGGTCAACTTACAGGCACAATTATTTCAGATGATAACGAATTAATTAGTTATTCTAGTTTAGTGAATGCACTTCAAAATAGAGTTGGACGAATTATTTTTAATGGAGTACCAACTGGTGTTGAAGTGTGTCAGGCAATGGTACATGGTGGTCCTTATCCAGCTTCAACAGATAGTCGTTTTACAGCTGTTGGTGTAGATGCCATTAAGCGTTGGGTACGTCCTTTTAGTTATCAAAATTGGCCAAATGAACTACTTCCTGATGCTTTAAAAAATGAAAATTCTTTAGGGATTTATAGAAATATTAATGGAAGCCTAAATAAAGAACGTATTTAATAACAGCCTTTTTTATTAAATTAAATGAGTAAAACAAAATTTGAGTGTATTGATGCGCACACATGCGGTAATCCTGTTCGCGTTATAACTGAAGGACATCCAAACTTGGTAGGTAATTCTATTAATGAAAAACGCCAACATTTTTTAAAAGAGTTTGATTGGATTCGAACAGGTCTTATGTTTGAACCTCGCGGACATGATATGATGAGTGGTAGTTTTTTATATCCACCTCACAATCCTGAAAACGATTTTGCTATTTTATTTATTGAAACCTCAGGTTGTTTACCAATGTGTGGGCATGGTACCATTGGCACAATAACAATCGCAATTGAAGAAGGTTTAATAATACCAAAAATACCGGGTAAAGTTAGAATGGAAGCACCTGCTGGACTTGTTGAAATTGATTATCAACAAACAGGAACTAAGGTAGATTGGGTAAAGCTTACCAATGTTAAAAGTTACTTAGCTGCTCAAAATTTAACAATTGATTGTCCAGAATTAGGAGAGATTACTTTTGATGTAGCCTATGGTGGAAATTATTATGCTATTGTAGATCCGCAAGAAAACTTTTCAGGAATTCATGATTATACCGCAAGTAAAATTGTACAATATTCTCAAGTAGTTAGAGAAAGAATCAATACTAAATATCCAAATTTGTTTGACCATCCTGAGAATGAAACCATCAGGGATGTGTCTCATATGTTATGGACAGGAAATCCAATCGATCCAACATCATCAGGCAGAAATGCCGTGTTTTATGGAGATAAAGCTATAGATCGTTCACCTTGTGGCACAGGAACTTCTGCTAGACTTGCTCAGTTATATGCCAAAGGAAAACTAAAAATTGGAGAACCTTTTATTCATGAAAGTTTTATTGGTAGTAAATTTATTGGTCGCGTTGAAAAAGAAACTACATTAGATGGTAAATTAGCTATTATACCAAGTATACAAGGTTGGGCTAAAGTATATGGATATAACACAATTTTTATTGATGAAGAAGATCCCTATGCATATGGTTTTCAAGTAATTTAAATTTTATGAGTAAAAAAGTTATAATTATTGGTGGAGGGATTATTGGTTTATGTTCTGCTTATTATCTTCAAAAAGAAGGATGCCATATATCGATTATCGATCAATCAAATTTAGACGGTGGTGCTTCTTATGTAAATGCTGGTTATTTATCTCCAAGTCATATCATTCCATTATCTGCTCCAGGTGTTATGAAAAAAGGTTTAAAATGGATGTTTAATCCTTCAAGTCCACTTTATATAAAACCACGATTGGATGCAGATTTTTTAAAATGGACATGGGCATTTAATAAATCATGTACAGATAATCATGTAAAAAAAGCGATTCCATCCATTAAAAATTTAGCCCTTTGGTCTCAAGATTTATATGACGATATCAAGTCACAAGAAAAATTTAATTTTCATTATGAAAAGAAGGGATTACTCATGCTTTGTCAAACAGATAAAATGTTGGAAGAAGAAATCAAAACAGCAAGTTTAGCAAAACGTGAAGGGTTAGATGCTTATGAGATTAGTATGAATGAATTGAAAATATTAGAACCAAAAGTTACTATCAATGTAAAAGGAGCTACCTATTACAAATGCGATTCGCATACAACTCCACATGAATTTATGACTGAAATGAAAGCTTATTTGAAAGCAATTGGTGTAGAATTTTATTTAAATGAAAAAGTTGAAGATTTAGAAATAAAGAATAATAAGATACTATCAATAAAAACAACTAATCAAATTTTAACAGCTGATGAATTTGTATTAAGTTCCGGCTCTTGGAGTTCGATATTGTCAAAAAAAATAGGATTAAATTTGCTTTTACAGGCAGGAAAAGGATATAGAATAAATAAAACAGAAACTACTGGGATTCAAATTCCAGCAATTTTAGCTGAAGCAAAAGCAGCAGTAACTCCAATGAATGGTTTTACCCGTTTTGCTGGTACTATGGAAATAGCTGGAATTAATCATAACATAAATAAAGTCCGTGTGGATGCTATTGCCAATGCAGTAACAAGTTATTATCCTAATATTCATATAACTAAAGATGAAAAAGATAATGCAAGTTGTGGATTGAGACCCGTTTCTCCAGATGGATTACCTTATATTGGTAAGTCTTATAAATGTACAAATCTAACCATAGCCTCGGGTCATGCTATGATGGGATGGAGTATGGGAACAGGGACAGGGAAGCTAGTTTCAGAAATTATTACAGACAAGAAAGCTTCTTTAAATTTAGAGTCCTTCAGTCCTGATAGAAATTTTTAATTTTTTAAAAAGACCAGTTTCTTCAATAAATAATATTAATAAATAGATTTTTTATAAATTCAACAACTATAAAATTTGAACTAAATATGTCAGGTACTACTAAATTATCATCCTCAAAAAGCAATACCTTTTTACCAATACTTATTATAGCAGGCTTATTTTTTATTTTTGGTTTTGTTACTTGGATAAACGGTGCTTTAATTCCATTTATGAAAACAATAAATGAACTAACAGAAGCCCAATCCTATTTAGTAGCTTCTGCCTCTTACATTTCTTTTGTAGTGATGGCTTTGCCAGCTTCTTATATTCTAAACAAAATTGGTTATCAGAAAGGGATGTCGCTGGGTTTAATCATTATGGGTATTGGCGCTTTAGTATTTATACCTGCTGCCGAGGCACGTACCTATAGTTTATTTTTATTTGCTATTTTTATACAAGGTTTGGGTATGACAATACTACAAACAGCAGCGAATCCATATATTACAATTCTAGGCCCCATTGAAAGTGGTGCTAAACGAATAGCAATAATGGGTATAGCAAATAAAGTAGCTGGAGCACTTGGATCGTTAATTTTTGGTGCTATTTTACTTTCAGGAATTGATGAAGTTAAAGTCAAGTTAGGCACCGTTTCTGAAGCTGAAAAGGCTAACTTGTTAGATACCATGGCAGATAGTGTTTTTACACCTTATTTAATCATGGCTTCCATATTATTTATTTTAGGAATATTTATTAGAAAAGCGCCTTTACCACATGTTGATGCTTTAGTAGAAGAATCAATAGAAGGTGAAACCGAAAAAACAAGTATTTTTCAATTTCCACATTTATGGTTCGGAGTTTTAACTTTATTTGTCTATGTTGGTGCTGAGGTAATTGCTGGAGACAGTATTATAGCTTATGGTATTTCATTAGGTTTTTCTTCTGAAGACGCTAAGTTTTTTACAACATTTACGCTTTTAGCGATGGTAGCAACTTATGCTTTAGGTGTATTTTTAATACCTAAATATTTAAAACAAGATACTGCTTTGAAAATAAGTGCTGTTTTAGGGATTATTTTTAGTTTTTGTATTTTATTCACAACAGGATTTACATCAGTATTATTTGTTGCAGCTTTAGGAATTGCTAACGCTTTAGTATGGCCTGCTGTATGGCCACTTACTTTAGAAGGCTTAGGGAAGTTTACAAAAACAGCATCAGCGTTATTAATTATGGCGATAGCTGGAGGCGCTATAATACCACCTTTATATGGACGTATGGTTGATGCTAATAAACATGAACTGATATCAAATGGGATTATAGAAACTCAAGCAACTGCTAATGCCTCAACTAATAGCTATTGGATACTTATACCTTGCTATATTATTATTTTATTATTTGCTTTCTGGGGTCATAAATTAGGTAGAAAAAAAACTAACTAACTTATAGTTTGGTGATGATTTTTTTACTCTTAGGATTTATAAATACTTAATCTAAAGCATTTTTTGTAACATACCATTTCCAGCCAATAATAGCCATTTGGAGTTTGTTTGCTTTTGCTAAATCTAACTGTTGTTTTGTATAACTAGGTAAGATAACTTTATTAACTTCTGATAATAATTTAAAAACTTGCTTTTTCACTTTTAATTATTTCTAGTAAACAAAAATAGTAAAACTTATTCTAGACTAAGTTTTACTAATTCTTTATTTATAGAATCATTGATATAATTAACATAATTATATCAATAACAAGTTCTGCAAGTAGTATCATAATTTTAGTTTTTTAGGTTAATAAATTAGTTGTTTATATCAATGTTTTTTGAAGATATATATTCCCCAATATATTAGCAAAACGTTTTTATTAAAATCTACCAAACTGAATACTAATTAGTAATTAAAAAAATCAAATTAGTTTTAAAATTTTAGTGTATTTCTTAAAAGTAGTTATAAAATGAAACAAAAAATTAATAATTTTTTAAATTATGTAATATATAAAGCGGGTTTTTGAGTTCGTTTTTTTAAACCAAGGGGTTTTTAAACATTAAACTATTAGTTTTTTTAATTTTCATCTTTTTATGATGTCTAAAACTTATTAAAGTCTACTAAATAATTATTGAAGTTTTGGTAAATTAAAAATTATAATCTTTACCATTTATATTTTAAGTTAATTCATAAAAAAAACTCAAGTTTAAATCTTGAGGTTTTTTTATTCTGAGCTTTTATTTAATTGATTTATTTTTTCTTTTTAGTTATTATTTCAATTACGCCATTTTCACCCTTTTCACCATAATTTTTTTTGGCATTATCACCTTTTAGAACATTCAAACTTTTAATCTGGTTTGGGTCTATATTTTTAAGATCTTCTTCAAAAGCTTCTTTTCCATCTATTATATATAAAGGTTTATCAGTATATGTATTAGTCATAATAATTTTAGAATTACCCGTTTCTTTGGGTAATTGATTTATTTTAATCCTTTTTAAAGAGTCTTTTTCTGAAGTACTTCTTGTAATAATATATTTATCTTCAAGTTCATGGCCTTCTTCATTTTCAAGAACAACTTCAATTTCATTTTCATCATCAGATACTACTTTTACAATGTTACTTTTCTTCAATATGATTTTATACACTTTACCTTCTGAATTTGTAAAACGTAAAGAATCTCTGCCTATTTCATGCAATTCTCCATCATCCGAAATAAATATAGCACTATAATTTTTACTTAAATTATGTATTTTATGAACAGTATCATTATCATCACTCTTAAAAGTGAACGAGTTTAGTTTATGCTTTGTAGTTGTGTTACCAATTGATACCGAATCATTTTTTTTATCAAACATGATACTTATTGGTTTAATGGTTTGATCTGATGATATATTGAAATTAGCATTTGATTTTTTTGAAATGGCTTCAATTTTTATGGCTACTATTTCACCTATGTTGTTTCGTCTTATAACTCTAAATTTTAAAGTAACTCCATTTTCTTCAAAGGTTTTTACAATTTTATTTAGGCTAGCCTCTCTTGTTTCCTTATTAATAGTTGCACTAACAAAATCATTGGTTATAGTTTGTTGTTTTTTTACCCTACTATTTAGCAAAGAATTTTTACTTATTGTCTCTTTAATTTCAGGTGTTTCAATAACATTTTTTTTTAGTAAATCATATGAATTAATTTCTTTTTCAATGTAAATGGTCTTAGTATTAAAGCTCATTAGAAATAGTGCTAATAAAGGAATGACTAGTGTAAATTTAAATTGATTAATTTTTTTTGATTTTGATTTGTGTAACATAACGATTCGTTTTTTGATTAATGAATTATAAAAATTATTGCTAAGTGCGAATTGATGAGTAGGCAAACTTGTTTTAAGTAATATATATTGGTAAGCTTTTTTACAACCTAAAAAATTAATAGCAGAACAATCTGCTATAAACTCTAAATTTTGTTTTAAGTCTTTGTTATAAAGCCATATAATGGGGTTAAACCATAATAAAATACAAGCTATTTGCGTAAGTAAAACATCTAAAGAGTGGTATTGTTTTACATGTGTTTTTTCGTGGGTAATAATAAGTTCAAACTCATCCTTTGTAAATTGGTTTGGATTATACACAATCCAATTAAAAAAAGAAAAAGGCGATACTTTCTTATTAGTTTCTATAAAAGTAAATATACCTTTCTTGCAACTTTTATTATTAAAAATTAAACCTAAAAGTGATGTTATTTGTAATAAAAATCTAAAAGAAAAAATTAAAATACCTAATAAATAAGTAATTGGTATATAATTTACAATAGAAAAAGGCTGTACAATATTTTCTTCAACAACCTCATTAAAATTAAAGTTATTAATGGCATTAGGCGTATACTCAATATATTCTTTAAGCACATAAAATGGCACAATAAAAGAAGAAATTAAGCCAACTAGTAAAAACCATCTATTATGATTAAAAAACGTATCGTGCTGTAAAAATAACTTATAGCAAAAATAGAAAATGGCTAATACCGTACTAACTTTTAATAAATATTCCATCTTATTCCTTTTTTTCTATTAAAGCAATTATTTCTTTAAGTTCCGTTATACTAATCTTTTCTTCTTTGGCAAAAAACGATACCATGTTTTTATAAGAGTTGTTAAAATAGTTATCAATAGCAACACTCATAAATCCTTTTCGGTATTCCTCTTTGCTAATAATAGGATAGTATTGGTGGGTTTTTCCGAAGGCATTGTAAGCTACATATCCCTTTTCTTCCAAATTTCTAATTATAGTGGAAAGGGTGTTGTAATGTGGTTTCTCGTCTTTAATCTCAACAAGTACATCTTTAACAAAAGCTTTTTCTAGCTTCCATAAAACACGCATAATTTCTTCCTCCTTATTTGTTAATTTCTCCATAATTTTTTACCAGATTTTTTTAGGCATTACCTTCTACGTT
This sequence comes from Flaviramulus sp., assembly GCF_982512915.1. NCBI lineage: Bacteria > Pseudomonadati > Bacteroidota > Flavobacteriia > Flavobacteriales > Flavobacteriaceae > Flaviramulus > Flaviramulus sp. The sequence goes on from NZ_CEWOCJ010000029.1 coordinate 10,663, forward strand.
GGGCTTTACGTTACAATCTTTTTGTAAATATTCTCCAAAAAGGATTTTCACTATAATCTCTAACTAAAAACAAACTTATAACTATTTTTATAGTTATAAAACTAAAATTATAGTTATTTAACTAAATTTTAAGTTGTCAATCAAGCTTTAAAAATTATAATTCAAAAATCGTAATTCGTATTTCTTATAGTATCTTCGCAAAAAACAATAATTATGAGTATAGTATTGGTAATTCTAGGATTAGCTTTATTAGTTGTAGGAGGTGAGTTTTTAGTACGCTCATCAGTTGCTTTATCATTTAAATTTGATATATCTAAAATGGTAATTGGGATGACGGTTGTGTCATTCGCAACCTCTGCACCCGAGTTATTAGTTAGTCTTCAAGCAGCACTTTCAGGTTCACCAGCCATAGCAATTAATAATGTAGTTGGCTCAAATATTGCTAATATAGGTCTGGTTTTGGGAATTACCGCTTTGATTAGTAGTATTAGTGTAGATAAATCTTTTTATAAACTCAACTGGCCTGTAATGATGTTGTTTTCAGTAGCTTTATATTATTTTCTTAAAAATGACAATCTACTTTCTGCATTAGAGGGGGCGATTTTATTTTTAGGACTTATTGTTTTTTTATTCATTTTATTAAGAAACGTTCGTAAAGATAAAGTTATAGAAGAAGTTGATGAATCTTTGTCTTTAGTCTCAAATTTTAAAATCGGAATGTGGTTATTAATAGGTGCTAGTGCTCTTTATTTTGGAAGTGAATGGTTAGTTTCAGGTTCTAAAGATATTGCACTTTCTATAGGAGTTAGTGAGGCAGTTATTGGGGTTTCTTTAATTGCAATAGGAACCAGTGTTCCCGAATTGGCAGCTTCAGTAATAGCAGCCGCTAGGCATGAAAAGGCAATTTCTTTAGGTAATTTAATTGGCTCAAATATTTTTAATATAGGTTCTGTTTTAGGTTTAACAGCTATTATAAAACCCATACCAGTTACAGAATCTCAAATACTTTCAAACGATATTTTTTGGATGTTAGGATTTGCAGCTATTTTAATACCTATGATATTTGTCTCAAAAAAAATGCATATTGATAGAGCTAAAGGTTTTCTATTAGTAATAGCTTATGGTGTATTTATGTTTTTAATTTTCGCAAAAAGTAAGTTTTAAAATATTTTATACTTCATTAGCTTTTTGCTTTTTCTTATTTGAAAGATTGTAATATAAATATTCTACAACTGGGTTTAAAAATAAATTAAAAAAGACTTATTTTCAATTAACTAATTATTTTTATTTATGAATTTGTATTAGTTAAAATGGCTTACTTTGTAGTCTATTCAGATATTCAATTTATTTATTTTCATTTTATAGATATTAATGTTTTTGGATTTTTCCCAGAATAGTTTCTATAGCTGCTTTTATTTTATCAATTGCATCCGATATGGCAAGTTCTACAGTGTCTGCTTGACTAGTAATTGCGATAGGCTGCCTACCTTCAAGTCTAGCTTCTAATAAACAAGAGATATCATTAAATCCTTCTTTTTTTCCATTCTCATCTTTTAAATGCACTTCAATTCTAGTAATGTGAGATTCGAACCTTTCTAATGATTCGGCAATTTGAGAGGTGAAAAAATCTAAGCTTCTTTTTTCTCCAGACAGGGTTTTGTCAGTATTTATTTGGATTATCATTTTTATAGTTTTTAATATTTTAAGTATAAGTTTTAATAAGTTATTTAAGGAATTTGAAATAAAGTTTCAATTTTTTGGTCAACAACTCCTTTTTTAAATGAGATTTAGAGTTTGATTTTATTTCAATTTAGTATTTAACTATTTAGGGATATTCCTCTTGATTTTTTTAGTTGTTTAGAAGATTTTATTTAACAAGTTTATCCAGCTATTCCATAGTTATGTAATATACGGATTATATTATCAAATAAGTTATAAAATTGAATATTTAAGTTTATGTACTGACTTTAAGTATCTCGTTTAATATTTTGATAAGCCTTAAGCTTATTAGATTTATTTTAATAAAAAATCAAAATTTTATATGAGTATTAGGTACTTTATGTACAAAATTTAGTAACAAATAACTAAATATTAAATCTGAAAGTGTTTTTGTAAGCACACAATAATTGGGTAATCAATTATATATTGTTTGTGCTTATACAAGTTCTTTTTGTGTTTTTTTCAATCTTATTGAAACTAGTTAAATAGCAATTAATACTTATTTACATGAAAACATTATGTCTTAGTTTAAGAAAAGAAACAGTTTGAGAATAGAAAAGAAAAAATATTAATTGATATCTAATAAAATTCATAGATTGTTTAGGGTTCTAAGTTTAGTAAATAGAAACTAAACTAACTGCTTACAGGTTTGAATAAAATATTGATTTTTTCATAAAAACTTCATAATCAATAATTAAAGTTTATTAAATTATTTAATATTTTATTTGTATTTGGTGGATTAATCTATACTTCTAAAAATTTAAAATATGTCCCCATTTTAAAAGATACATAGTAATAATTGTGAATCCGGTACTATATAATATTGCAGCTTGCCAATAAGATAATTTTGATGACCATTGTTTCCAGTTTTTGGCACCATATTTTTTTTTGGTATAACGATGCGTCACTTTCCAAAAAAGCAATATGAATAGTAATAAAATTAATATTGCCAATAATAAGATCCATATTTTTTCCATTTGTAAACTATTAATTTTAGTTAACTTCTATTAAAAGTAAAAGACATTTTATTTTTAGAAATAAAAGATAATAAATTTATAGATAGTAATTGTAGAATTTTTAAAGATACATAGCTATAATTAAAAAAGCACTTACAATTTGTAAGTGCTTTTTTAATGAACAAAACTTGTTGCTAAAAATATTAAACGTTGGCACATTTAACAGTTTTAATAATTCTAGCTGCAATTTTATATGGGTCTCCGTTAGAAGCAGGACGTCTATCTTCTAACCAACCTTTGTACCCTTTTTGAACTGCGATTAATGGAATACGAATAGATGCGCCTCTATCTGATACTCCCCAAGAGAAATCTGTTATAGCTGCAGTTTCGTGCTTACCTGTTAAACGTTGATCGTTAAATTCTCCGTAAACTTCAATATGTTCTTTAACTACCGGACGGAAAGCTTCGCATATTTTAGCATATACTTCTTTATCTCCGCAAGTTCTTAATGTAGAGTTAGAGAAGTTTGCATGCATACCAGAACCATTCCAGTCCATGTCCTTACCTAGTGGTTTTGGATGGTACTCAATATAATAACCATATTTTTCAGTTAATCTATCTAATAAGTATCTAGCAATCCATAATTCATCACCAGCTAATTTTGCACCTTTGGCAAACAATTGAAATTCCCATTGGCCGCATGCAACTTCTTGGTTAATACCTTCAAAGTTTAAACCAGCAGCAATACATAAATCAGCATGCTCTTCAACTAAATCTCTACCATGTGTGTTTTTTCCACCAACAGAACAGTAGTACATACCTTGTGGTGCAGGATAACCTCCAATAGGGAAACCTAATGGTAATTGAGTTTCTGTATCCATGATAAAATATTCTTGCTCAAAACCAAACCAGAAATCGTCATTATCATCATCAATTGTTGCTCTTCCGTTTGATACATGTGGCGTACCATCTGCATTCATTACCTCAGTCATTACCAACCAACCATTAACTCTGTCAGGGTCTGGATATATTGCTACAGGAACTAATAAACAATCAGAAGATCCACCTTCAGCTTGTCTAGTAGATGATCCATCAAATGACCAGTTTCCTAATTCTTCTAAAGTTCCTTTGAAATTTTCATGCTCTTCTACCTTAGTTTTACTTCTCAGATTTTGAGTTGGATAATATCCATCTAACCAAAGGTATTCTAATTTAATTTTTGCCATAGTTAATGTTTTATAGTTGAATTTTTGATAATTACACAAATATAATTTTTTCTTTAGACACTTTAAATTTTGGGGGTGATTTTAATAATAATGATTCTTATTTTTATTTATGCCCTATTTTTTATGGGTATATTTTAAAAAAAGTATTTTTTTTTTTTGTAAATACTGAATTATTGTTAATAATAATATTTTGATGTTTTTATTAATTTATGATTTTTGCACCGTATTTTTGTTAATTATTTCACATCAACTAAATAATCAAAATGGCAACACTAAGATTTCATGCAGTTAAAGAATCCTTAACTTATAAACCTATTTTTGTTGAAGAAAAAGAGCGTAGATCCGAAATTTTTGGAAAAAACGTTTTTAACGAAAATTCGATGCGTCAATACTTAACAAAAGATGCTTTCGTAGGGGTTATGAATGCTATTCAATTTGGTAAAAAAATTGATAGAAATATAGCAGATCAAGTAGCTTCATCAATGAAAGATTGGGCGCTATCTAAAGGTGTGACGCATTACACACATTGGTTTCAGCCACTTACTGGTGCAACTGCTGAAAAACACGATGCTTTTTTTGAAACTATTGGAGGAGGAATGGCTATTGAAAAGTTTGGAGGTAGCCAATTAGTTCAGCAAGAACCTGATGCATCTAGTTTTCCAAATGGTGGTATAAGAAATACCTTTGAAGCACGCGGTTATACTGCTTGGGATCCAACATCACCTGCTTTTATTTATGGCACAACGCTTTGTATTCCAACAATTTTTGTTGCTTACACAGGTGAGGCTTTAGATTACAAAACGCCTTTGTTGCGAGCCTTAAATGCCGTTGATATTGCTGCTACGGATGTTTGTAAGTATTTTGATAAAAACGTAAAAAAGGTAACCTCATCTTTAGGCTGGGAACAAGAATATTTTTTAATTGATAAGATGCTAGTTGCAAGTCGGCCAGATATAACCTTAACTGGTAGAACACTACTTGGTCATTCTTCGGCCAAAGGCCAACAATTAGATGATCATTATTTTGGTTCTATTCCAAACAGAGCCTTAAATTTTATGCGCGAGTTGGAAACAGAATGTATGCTTCTAGGAATTCCTGTAAAAACTAGGCATAACGAAGTGGCTCCTAATCAATTTGAGTTAGCACCTATATTTGAAGAAGCTAATTTAGCAGTAGATCACAATTCTTTATTAATGGATGTGATGGGTAGAGTAGCATCTCGTCATAACTTAAAAGTACTCTTACACGAAAAACCATTTGCAGGTATCAACGGTTCGGGTAAACATAACAATTGGTCTTTATCAACAGATACAGGTGTAAACTTATTATCACCAGGTAAAACCCCTATGAGTAACTTACAATTTTTAACTTTTTTTATAAATACCATTAAAGCCGTACATGAGCACGAAGCTCTTTTAAGAGCCGCTATAGCTTCAGCTAGTAACGATCATAGGTTAGGTGCTAACGAAGCGCCTCCAGCTATTATTTCTGTATTTATTGGCGAGCAATTAACTAAAGTTTTAGAAGAGCTTGAAGGTGTAACTAAAGGGAAATTATCACCCGAAGAAAAAACCGAACTAAAACTAAACGTGGTAGGAAAAATACCAGATGTTTTATTAGACAATACCGATAGAAACCGAACTTCACCTTTTGCTTTTACTGGCAATAAATTTGAATTTAGAGCTGTTGGGTCTATGGCGAATTGCGGGAATCCGATGACAGTTTTAAACACCATAGTTGCTAAACAATTAAAGGATTTTAAAGCTGAAGTTGATCTTTTAATTGAGAAAAAAGATTTAAAGAAAGACGAGGCTATTTTCAACGTTTTACGCGAGTATATAAAGTCTTGTAGAAATATTTTATTTGAAGGAAATGGCTATGGAAAGGCTTGGGAAATAGAAGCAAAAAAACGTGGTTTAAGCAATAATAAAACAACACCAGATGCTTTAAAAGCGCGAATATCAAATGAAACTATTGCTCTTTTTGAAGAAATGAATGTCATGAGCAAAATAGAAACCGAAGCGCGTTACGAAATAGAAATTGAAGCTTATATCATGCATATACAAATTGAAAGTCGGGTTTTAGGAGATATTGCACGAAATCATATTGTTCCTACAGCTGTTAAATATCAAAATATATTAATCGAAAATGTAAAAGGTCTTAAAGAGATTTTTGATAAAAAATTTAGCACAGTTTCCAAAGAACAAATCAATTTAATTGAAGAAATATCAAGCCATATCGAAGGTATTAATGCTAAGGTTAATAAGATGATAGAAGAACGAAGGAAAGCAAATGCTATGGATGATATCGAAAAAAAAGCACAGGCTTATTGCCAAATTGTAAAGCCATTTTTTGATGATATTCGTTACCATTGTGATAAGCTAGAACTTTTAGTTGATGACGAAATTTGGCCATTAACCAAGTATCGAGAATTGTTATTTACACGATAGTGTTCAAAACTTCTAAAATCCCGCTTTAAAAAAACGGGATTTTTTAATTCAAAAAAGTAAATTTGCATCACAATACAATATTATGAGTCAAGAAGTTTCAAAACGCTACGCACAACGCGGTGTTTCTGCATCAAAAGAAGATGTGCACAATGCTATAAAAAATATTGATAAAGGGTTATTTCCAAAAGCATTCTGTAAAATAGTACCGGATTACTTAACAAACGATGACGAGTATTGCTTAATCATGCATGCTGATGGCGCTGGTACAAAATCATCATTGGCTTATATGTACTGGAAAGAAACGCTCGATATTTCTGTTTGGAAAGGTATAGCTCAAGATGCTTTAATAATGAATATTGATGATTTATTGTGTGTTGGTGCAACTGATAATATCATGCTTTCATCTACTATTGGGAGAAATAAAAATTTAATTCCAGGAGAGGTTATTTCAGCTATAATAAATGGTACTGAAGAATTAATTTTGGAGTTAAAAAACTTTGGAGTTACCATACACTCAACAGGTGGTGAAACTGCCGATGTTGGCGATTTGGTAAGAACAATTATTGTAGATTCTACCGTTACTGCCAGAATGAAGCGTAACGATATAATTGATAATGCAAATATAAAAACCGGTGATGTTATAGTAGGTTTGGAAAGTTTTGGTCAAGCTACTTATGAGAAATCTTATAACGGTGGTATGGGTAGTAATGGTTTAACTTCTGCTCGCCATGATGTGTTTAGCAAATATTTAGTAAATAAATATCCTGAAAGTTTTGATGCTTCAGTACCAGAAGATTTAGTTTATTCTGGAAATGTGAAATTAACGGATCCTGTTAAAGATTCACCTATTGATGCAGGTAAATTAGTTTTATCTCCAACACGTACTTATGCGCCAATTATAAAAGCTGTTTTATCAGAACACAATAGTGAAACCATTCATGGTATGGTACATTGCTCTGGAGGTGCACAAACTAAAATCCTTCATTTTGTGGATGAGTTTCATATTATAAAGGATAACTTATTTCCAGTTCCGCCTTTATTCAAATTGATTCAAGAACAAAGTAAAACAGATTGGAAAGAAATGTATCAAGTTTTTAATTGTGGACATAGAATGGAGCTTTATGTATCTCCTGAAATAGCCGAAAATATCATAGCTATCTCTAAGTCTTTCAATGTAGATGCAAAAATAATTGGTAGGGTGGAAGCATCAAAAATAAAAAAGCTTACAATAAAATCAGAGTTTGGAGAGTTTACTTATTAATTTTTCATTCTTTTTTGATTTAATGGAATGATTGTTGATAAAAATTTAATTTTAAAAATAATTTTAGCTATCCATGAGAAACGTATTTTTATGTATATTTTGTTTGTTTTTTCAGTTTTTAATTTCGCAACCAGATTCTTTGTTTTTAAAACAAAAAAAGAAAAACTATGATGGTCCGCAATGGACTCAAAAGAACAAAGCATCTCTAGATTTAAGTCAGGTATCATTTACAAACTGGAACTCTGGTGGTAGTAATTCTATTTCAGGTTTACTAGGTTTGAGGTCTTCAGTTGATTATAAGGATAAGTTTTTTATTTGGAAAAATAATGCTTTGATTGACTTTGGTATAAACAAACAAGAAAGTAGAGAAACCCGAAAAACAGATGATTTATTTGAAATAAACTCAAACTTGGGTTATAAGCCAGATAGCATTTCTAATTGGTTTTATTCTGCACGTTTAAATTTTAGAACACAATTAACAAATGGGTACCAATATCCATCAAAAGAAAAAGCAATATCCAGATTAATGGCTCCTGGTTATTTATTTTTTGGTGGTGGAATTGAATACGGAAAAAACATAGAAAGCTTATCATTTTATTTTTCACCTGTAACATTAAAAGCGACATTTGTTTTAGATGAAGATTTAGCCAATGCTGGTTCTTTTGGTGTTACTCCAGCCGTTTTAGATAATGAAGGAAATATTATTGTTCCTGGCGAAAGAGTAAGAAGGGAAGTAGGGGTTTTAGTTACTAATACCTATGAAATGGAAGTTGTTGAAAATATAAACGTAAAACATCAAGTAAGTTTGTATTCTGATTATATAAATAATTTTGGTAATGTAGATGTTGATTGGAGAATTGATTTCGATTTTAAAGTTAACAGTTTTATTAGAGCTACTCTAGGATCTCATTTACGTTATGATGATGATGTTAAAACAACTAAACCAAGCGAGGTTGAAGGCGAGTTAGATGAGGCAGGTGCTAAAATACAATGGAAACAATTTTTAGGTATTGGGTTTGCCGTAGATTTTTAGTCTATTTTTTTCAAGCTTAAATAATTTTAATTCTCTAGTTCTTTTAAGTTATTCACCTGTTAGTTCAGCTATTTTTTGAAATAAATTTGATGATTGCTATCAATTATTTCCCTAAACATCTGGTCTTTAATTTTATTTGTTTTTCTTGCTTTTATTCAGAAATTAACAGGTTAATTTTATAATAGATTATATAAGACTGTGTTTTCCCCTTTTCATATTTAAAAAAAATACTATTTAAAATATTTTTATTTTTTAAAAAGGATTCTTCAATCAGAAAGGGAGCGAAAGGAACTATCAGGAATTAAACAGCAAGCCAGAAAAAGGGCAAAAGAAGTAAGTATACATAATAAAAAACTTAGAGATTGTAGAGTTCATTTTAATGATAAACATGAAAAAGCTGATTTATCAACCTTATTTATTACTGAGGGAGATTCAGCTTCTGGCTCAATTACAAAGGCTAGAGACGTAAGTTCTCAGGCTGTATTTTCTTTAAAAGCAAAACCGCTCAATAGTTACGGTTTAACCAAAAAGATTGTATACGAAAACGAAGAATTTAACCTTTTACAGGCCGCTTTAAATATTGAAGACGGTTTACATGATTTAAGGTATAACCAAGTTGTTTTGGCAACCGATGCTGATGTAGATGGAATGCATATCAGGTTGTTACTCATAACATTTTTTCTTCAGTTTTTTCCCGAACTAGTTAAAAACGGACATTTGTACGTGCGCG
>NZ_CEWOCJ010000030.1:0-18064 GCF_982512915.1 Flaviramulus sp.
TCCAAAATATGACACCTTGCCCCCACTTAAAAAATCTTCTCTTACAGGACTAAATGTGTCTATTAACATGCCTTCTTCCAAACAAACTGCACTATGCAATAAATTAGGCTCGATATAAACACCATCGCCTGCTTCTACAATTTTCTTTTCTCCATTAATTTCAAATTCAAATTTACCTGAAACACAATAGGTAGCTTGCGTATGAAAATGTTGATGAGGTGCTCCTAATGCACCTTTTTCAAATTTAACTTTTACCATCATGATTTGATTATCAAAACCTAAGAACTTTCTTGAGACTCCTCCACCTAGTTCTTCCCATTCCATTTCTTTTGTAATAATGTATTTCTCACTAAATCGTTTCATGTTTTCTTTAATTTATATAGTTATTACTTAAAATAATAAGCACCAATCCAATGGTAATTATTATCTCTAATTTTTAAGTTATGTTGTGCCTCTTTTGAGGCGTTAGCATTAGAGGTGATAAATAGTTTCGTTTTTTCATTGATGTGTGTAATTTCAATAGCAGTATAATCTTCTTCATCATAAACCACTTTTAATACTTTGATACTACTATTTGAATTATCTGCAGATTCAGTGACTGGACTATAACTACCATGGGTTTCTATTACTGAAACAAATGATGTGTTTTTCTTGTTCTTTCTTCTGAGTATTAAAGCAGGATCTCTGCGTAAATTAAATACGGGATCGTTAGCTCCAATTCTTGTAAACAGTATTTCATCTGAATTACTAGTTGTAGTTGTTAAAGTGAAGAACTTATTATTGTTGAACCAGGAAAATTTAGAATTATCACTTTTTGCTTGAGAAGACCCCTCTACAAACAAATGCTGATAGCCATTTTTTGTTCCTAAAGGTTTTAAAATATTAGGTATATTATACTCAAAGTTAGTTTGTATTACTTGTCCGAAATAATAAAAAGGAAAATCATATTGATTAATTGAAGCTGAAGTCAACTTCATAATATCTAATAAATATGGTTTTTCAAAATCTTCATCTTTAATGACAGCCATTGTTCGTAGCATTTTTGTTCCGGGGTATGCATTTTCATCTTTAGCACTTGCAACTTGAACATTTTTATTTACAACAGAAAAATAGTTTAGTATTGAATGATGTTGACTTCCTATCTCGAATTTGGCATCAAAATGAGAGGTTTCATTCTGTGTAATGGTATTGTGAGCTATAGTTTGTTTTGCCCAAGTTTTGTTTTCTTTTAAATAGTTTCCTCCACCTTTTTGTTCCATATTTACAAAACGAGCTAAACCATAATCTTGAATAACTTCCTCACCATTTTCATATAATGAATACGACAATTTATCAAAATGTCCATGACTTGAACCTTGCGCTGTATATTTAAAAACTAGTTCTATATCTTCATTTCTTAAAATAGCTACTCCACCTTCCTTACCGTTTGGACCATCTCTTAAATTAATAGATTTTCTTTCGAATGGTTTAGATTTTCCTGCTTTGATACCTAGTGCTACGGCTAAACCAGAATCATCTAATAAAACTTGATCTTGCTTTTCTGCTACACTCAATAATCCAGAATCTTGTTTACCATAATGATATGAAATATCTACTGCTGTCACTAATGCATTATTATAGTAAGACATCCCTTTTTGTCCATCATTAAGTGGAAAAAAATCACCATTAGCATCAGACAGATTTAACAAGGCATTTATAGACTTTAAAAGCACACCATTTTTGTATTCAAAAATCTTTAATTCTGGTTTTATATTATGCAATCCTACAGCAAAAATTAAAAAAGGATACATGGCATAACGTTGGTAATACGGTCCTTCGTTATAATAACCGTCTGGTGAAAACGGTTCTTCTATATTAGCTAAAAAACCAGCTTTTCCATCTTTATTGATAAATCCGCCATCATTATCTTTAGCATTGGGGTCTAATATGATGTCTTTAATTCCGTATAAAGCACGATTAATTAACTCGTTATCATCCATTACTAAACCAATCATTCCTACTGCTGCATTTCCCCAGGTACTATGATTGTGTACTCGTTGATAGAATTGCGGACTATGAATTGAAATATGATCTGCAAATGGTCTGAATAAATTTGTTTCAAGTTTGTAACGTTCTTCTTCCGTTAAATAATTGTAGATACAATCGTAAGCTTGACTCACGTAAACCAACCAATTAGAATCATTTAAACATTGCCAGAATAATTTACCTCTTGCATAAGAACGTGTTTTTGGATGTAGTGGCAAGGTTTTGTAAAGAACTTCGTACTGCATTAACATGTCTTTGACGTACTTTGCATATTTTTCATCATCTAAAATTTGATATAGTAGACCTGCTTTTTGTAATACAAACCAGTTTTGTTTATGTCTAACATGCGTGTAACCTCCTGAATAATCTTTTGGAATTGGCACTTCTATTCCTGCTTCAATTTCAGCATCAATTTCTTCTTTAACTTTTTCTAAAGTATTATCAAAAATTGGAATTTTACCTAATTGCGCTCTTATATCCTTGACACCTTGAGCCGTTAGAATTAGCTTTGGATGTTCTGATTGAGAAGTGGCTTCTATTTTAACATTAGCTTCCTCTTTGCATGACAGCAACATGCCTATTAGTATAAATATTATTGAAGATAATTTAAGAATTTTATTCATTCTAATATTTTAGAAATATTTTTTGGTTAACCAATCTGGTTGACCAAATATACAACAATCATTTAATTATAAAAACTTGATTGAACATTACAAGTTAAAATACTTAAACAGAGAACTTAAAAAAAACACAATAATTGAACATTAAACTTACTCGCTACAACTATCATAGAGATTAAACTAACTTTTTCTGGAGTATAACAAGGACAAAAATATCTTGACAAACTCTAAAACAATAGATATAATTCTTATTAAAAATGAAATTTTTAATAAGATTTATATTATTTGTATTATTTTCAATTTAATTTTTTATGGTATAAAAAATTTCGTTTCCAGGAAATAAAGTAAACTTTTCAATTTCGCCATGATTAAAAATATCAATATTTAAAGTCTGATCATTTATTGATTGAATGGTTATTATTTTATTTTCTAATTTTATAAAAACATCAGCAACTTCAGAAAATAAAATTTTAGTGTTTTTAAACTCTAATTTTTTAACTGAAAAAAATAATGAAAGGCTGTCTTTTGATAAGGTAGTAGATTCTTTACTTTCAATTTTCCATTCAGAATTATTTATTTCCCAACCTTTTAAGTTAGGATTGATTTTATCTTCTTCTATTTTATTATCGTACTTACTAAATGGAAAAATGGCAGTTATAAAATTGAAATTATTTTTATTGTTTTTTGATACTACTGCCCATTCTTTTCCTCTGGTTCCAGATATTGAAATTGAATCAACTGAAATTAGTTGATAAATATCACTCCCTGAACCATCACTAAATGTTGATCGTAATAAGTTTGGTGTTTTATCTTTGGTATAATGTCCTTGCCAAATTTGCTTATAAGTCCGTGGTTTGTCAGATTCAAAATTATCTTTTACAATCCAAAAATCATTTTTCAAAAAAATTACTTGTCTTGTATATCTAACATTAAGGTTTTCAAAACCATTATGAGTGCCAATGAAAACATCTAAATTCTTGTTGCTATTCCAAACTATTGTTTTAGGTTTTGGCAAGTTTTTAAATTTCCCAAATCCACTACCTCCTTGGTTTGATGTATATTGTTTCCCTTGTAACTCATTATCAACTATTGCTACATTTTTAACCATTGAATTTTTGAAAAATTCATAGTCTTTTAATGAATACCTAACTTGGTAGTTTGGTAAAATTACTTGACCATTAGCCATAGCTTGAATGCCTAACATATCACCATGTTGATGGTCTGGTTTATCTTTATCAAGCCCATTAGAAATAACCATCATCTTGTCTGATGGGTTCCAACCTTCACGCATTATGAAATATCCTGTTTCTGGAAATATTATAGATTCAAAATTTGGTGCTTTTATTTTAATGTAATCAAGTAATTTTAATTGAGAATCACTTACATACCAATATATTTTTGGATCTACAAAGTTATTTGCAAAATATCCCATTTCTGGATCTTCAAAAAGTAAGTATCCCAAAGTTAAAGTACCAGAAATATCATTTTTTTCAGCCCAAGGTGTATCTGTATCATCAGAAAGTACAGGAGCAGATTTATCTGGAAAAGCAATTTTTGTTAGGGTTTTAAATAATGATTTCAATTTTTGCTCCCAAAAATCAGTCACTTTTAAATTACTGTTTTTAGCTAACTGATATACATAATAATAATTATCAATATCACTCATATGATAATGAACAGTTCGTTCAAACTGAAAGCCATCCTCATTTATTTCTTTAGCTAAATGCGCCTCTAACATACTCATTGAACGTTCATACCATTTATCTGTTCCTTGAAAATCTCTGAATAAAATAGATAGGATAGCCAAAGCCGACATACCTCTTGTTTGATGATTACCGGGCACAAATTCGGCATTTGTTTCAAAAAGGTTTTCACCGTGCTGTAACAAGGTAGCAATAGTTACAAGTTGGTCCTCATCTGAATAAGCTTTCTCAATCAAAAACATATTGTGAATATTAAGCCAATTTAAAATACGATATCCTGATCTGAATGATTCGTAAACACCATTGCCATTTTCAATCGATTCATAATTACCAGTAATTAAAGCAGTATTTAAAGATCGTAATTGGTTTTCAAAATAATTTAAATAATCAACATTCTTATTTTGGTAATGGTATAAAAAAGCAATATCTACCATTTTATGTTGGCGAGCTAAATGCCTAAAAGCATAGGCATTTAATGGTTCACCATTTTGATAATTAAAAGGAAGTTTCCAAGTCGTATTTTCTATGAATTTTGATAAATGATCTAAAGCTCTTAAGTTATGAGCGTTTTCTGCTTCTGGAAAAATACTTTTATAGTTTTCAAATCGTTTTTCAAAGTTTTTCCAATCGTAAAAATAACGTTCAGAAAATTTATCTCGAAAATACGCTGCAAGTTTAGCTTTAGAATTTTCGTTAAAACCCTCAATATATTTTTTGATTTCTGGTTTTAAATAATAGATTAAATTTTCAGTTTCAATAATTGTATTTGAAGGTAGGCTTTGTGAATAATAGCTTTGAAAAAAAACTAAAAAAAATAACCAATAAAAAATTCTTCAACCTTTTCATTAGCTTTAGATTAATACATTAACTGCAATTTTAAGTTCTGAACTACTTCAATTTTTCCAGAATTAACAATAATATTTTCTCCAGGTTCTTGCCCTTTTTCACCCCACAAAATAGCAATTCGTTTTACTAGGTTATTTTGAAACGTATTGTTGGAAAATTCAACATTTACAATGCCTCTATTTTTTATTAAAATATGATCGTTTTCAAATTCACCAGAGTTAGTAATATTATTGTTTTTAAGTACTAAATTTCCGCCTATGGTTGATTCATCATAACCACCACGATAATAATCTAAAATTGTTTCACCAATAGAATCAAACGTATTGTTTGTAAACAAAACAAACTCCGAATTATAATCTCCTTTATCATTAGTTTCTTTATTTAAAATAAAACCTCTTTCACAATTTTTAATAATAGAATTAGCAATCGAAATTGTATCTGCAAACGATCCTTTTGAGACTTCTAAAACACTTTTAAAATCATTAATTTGGACATTATTTAAAAATAAATTATAAGCCTTAGACATGTTTTTATCTAACGTTGTAAAAGCGTTTTGGGTTTTATTTCCATTTAGTAAAATATCATCTAAATGCAAATTACCTTTTGGAAGCATTTGAAATGCTGTTTTATCAGAAGTGAATTCTAATGATGCTTTATTTGTTGATTTTTTTGATTTAATTGTAATATCCTTATCAATATCTATAGAAACATTAAAGGCATAAGTTCCACTTTCTAATGACAGAATATCTCCAGATTTAGCTTGCTTTATTGAATTAATAAATTCTTCAGAAGAACTAACATTAAAAGTCTGAGGCACTATTTTCTCTTTTTCTGGATTAAACCAATTAGTACCGTATTTTGATTTATTAATTAAACGTGCATTTTTAATTATAGGGTTAACAAAAGCACCAATACTATTATTTTCTTCTGTTCTTTGTGTTCCAAAAAAATCAGTAGTTATCGTTTCAAAATCAAAGCCTGCAAAGGTTATATTAATATTTTCTGAAGGAAAAAATAAATCGTTTGATAGGTTAATAAACTTAAAATCTTTAGTTATTAATCCATCTGTTTTAATATAACTTTTGTTTTCATTATTAATCATGTTATTTTCAAAAATAACACCATCAACCTTATCATAATTTACAATTGGATTTTCGTCTGCTATTTCATTATAAATAAAATTATTAGCTACAACAACGCGTTCAGGGCGCGCAGAACGGATTTCACTAGCCGGCAAAACATCACTTTGACTTACGTTAGAGCCTACGCTAAGCTGCCATGGCGATTTACAATTTACATATGTGTTATAAGCAACCACAACATCTGTAACTTGATTATAACGGTTTTGAGGTGATTTTGGAATACCATTCATAACCGCTAATGGTGCTCTGAATATTTCTCCTTTTAATTTGTAGAAATAGTTATTCGTAATCCAATGACCTGTATTAATTACACGCAATCCACCAATAAATTTAGAGTTATCATTACCTATAAAAACATTACCATCTATTTTAGCGTAGTTGCCATGACGCAAAACCAAAGAGCCTTCACTTTCAAAAAACACATTATTTGTAAATTCGTTAAAGTTAGATTTACTCGAAATAATTTCAACTTCACCATTACAACGCTCAAAAAAATTATTTGATACGTTAACATAGGCAGGGGTCATTGATGTTTCACTGTCTCCAATTTGTAAAGTTTCTCCATGAGGACCTCCTTTTCTGGGTCTTGGTCCAAAATGATTATTAACTATTTTATGATAGGTATATATATTCTCATTCCCTTCTAATCTTACCATCACTGTTGGTCCGAAATTAGATTTTCCTGTTATATAACAATTACTTAACTCATTGTTTCTTCCCCAAAATTCTATCCAATGGTCGCTCACATCCCGATCTGGTTGGGTAAACTCTTCAATAACACATTGTGTTACTTTACAATGATTAGCTATGGAATCATTACTAATTTTAAATTGAATCACATTTTTTAAAGGCGTATGTCCGTTTTTAAAATGTAAACCACTTACCTCTAAATAACTTCCTCCAATTTTTAAATTTGAAGCGCCTACAATAAATACGCTTCCGGGAGTTTCAGCCTTTAAAGTAATGGGGGCTTCTTTGGTCCCTTTTCCGTAAAACTTAATTTCTACATTTTCCCAAATACCATTGGCTAAAACAATCTCTTTGCCTGGAAGCAATACATTATTTAAGACTTTATTTAATTCTTCTATATTTTTAACTACAATAGCTAAATCTTTCTGTTCTTTTTCACAAGAAAAACATAAAACCACCACACATAACATGTAAAAAAACTTATTCATACTATTATTCTAAATAATTTATAAAAAGATAAAAAAAAGAAAGTCTTTTAAAACAAAAGACTTTCTCGAACTAAACTATAAATAAATAATTATTCAACAACTATTTTTTTAACAAAGCTTTTTTCATCAGCATTTACCTTTAATAAATAAACACCAGAACTTAAATTTGATATATTTAATCTATCATTTTCTAAGCTTGTTTCTGAAATTAATTTTTCACCTAATAAATTAAATATTTCAATTGATGACAATTGAATTTCTTTAGACTCAATTTGAATATAATCATTTGCTGGATTTGGGAATATTCTAAATTTATTAGCTAAAATATCTTCTAAAGAAGCAGTAGCTGCTGGAACAAGTGAAAAATTATCATAAAATACTTCTGTAGCATCATCAACAGAATTTAATGATCTTACATAAACTACAACGAAAGTATTTGTAGCAGTAAATGTAAATGAAGTCGTGATAAATACGTTTGCTTCTATTGAACCATCATAATCTGTTGTTATTGTTGTAAATCCATCTACACTTGTATCAGAACCTCCATTAGTGTTTAAACCTGCTTCATCAGAAATTTCAGTATTTAACATATATACTTCTGAAGGCGTTCCCATTGCTTCAGAACGTGAGTCAACAGAAAATGTATAATTATTACCAATTGTTAATCCAATTACTTTCTGATACAAACGGCGAGAACTACCTGTAATAACAGGATCTCCATCGTCATATAATTTCACACCTCTTGTTCCTCCAGCACCACTGGCTGTAGAACCTGGTTGTTCATCTAAAGAACCTGCAGACCCTAAATAAAAAACTTCTAACCAATCTTCTAAAGCATCATTATCCCAAACAACTTGATAAGGGCTGGTAACTGTAGCACCAGAATTGTCTACAATTGTATTATTAGGTGTCATATCATATGCATCTGCATTATCACTTGTGGTATTGGTCCAATCATCACAAGTACCATTTTGCATTAGATTTTGACTCCATCCATAACTAAAAAATAGGCAAAATGCCAAAAGCATGTAAAATACTTTATAATTGTTTTTTGTAAAAAGTAATTTTGTTTTCATAATTTAAGTTTAAAGTTTATTAATAATTAAAG
Organism: Flaviramulus sp.; assembly: GCF_982512915.1. NCBI lineage: Bacteria > Pseudomonadati > Bacteroidota > Flavobacteriia > Flavobacteriales > Flavobacteriaceae > Flaviramulus > Flaviramulus sp. Next base: position 8,623 of record NZ_CEWOCJ010000030.1, read on the forward strand.
TTGAATAACATTACTTAGGCTAATGTTAAATATTTGAGTATTTTTGTTTGGTTCACCAAATTGGTTTACCAGATTGGTTTTCCAAAAATAAACATATTTTAATACTATCCAAATTATTTTTTACAAAAACATTGGTTATGAATAAATTATCGGATGAATTAAGGGAAAAACTTAAGAAAATAAGTACAGCAACTATAGCAACATGTCTTTACAAAAAAGGATTGAGGAATCAATTTATTCAAGATGTATATCCAGTAGGGAATTTTAATAAAAATATGGTAGGTGAAGCCTTTACTTTACGATATATCCCAGCAAGAGAAGATTTAAATCCTGTTAGTGTTTTTCAAAATCCAAAGCATCCACAACGTGTTGCTATTGAAACTTGCCCTGTAGGTTCTGTTTTAGTGATTGACAGCAGGAAAAATGCAAGGGCAGCATCAGCTGGATCGATTTTAGTAACTAGATTAATGAAACGTGGAGCAGCAGGAATTGTGACTGATGGTAGTTTTAGAGACTCCGAAGAAATTGGAAATTTAGACTTTCCTTCCTATCATCAAAAAGCTTCAGCTCCAACAAACTTAACGCTTCATCAAGCTTTAGATATTAATGTACCTATTGGTTGTGGAGATGTAGCCATTTTTCCTGGTGATATAGTAGTTGGGGATAAAGATGGTATTATGGTTATACCACAAGAAATTATAAATGAAGTCGTTTTAGAATGTGAAAAAATGACAAAGTTTGAAGATTTTGTATTAGAAGAAATCAATAATGGTGCTTCGATAACAGGACTTTACCCACCCACTAGTGAATCGACGCTTATAAAATTTGAAGCTTGGAAAAAAACCAAAAAATATTTAGAATAACAATTTGAAATCTAACAATTTAAATTGTTAGATTTCAAATTGTTAGATTTCAAATTGTTATTCAATCTATTCTTTCAATTTTTGCACCAATAGCGCGTAAACGCTCATCAATATTTTCGTAACCTCTATCTATTTGCTCTATATTTTGAATTGTAGAAGTACCTTTAGCAGATAATGCTGCTATAAGTAACGATACACCAGCTCTAATATCTGGCGAAGTCATAGTAGTTGCTTTTAAGGTTGATTTATAATCATGACCTATTACGGTGGCTCTATGCGGATCGCACAAAATAATTTTCGCTCCCATATCAATTAACTTATCAACAAAGAATAAGCGACTCTCAAACATTTTTTGATGTATTAATACACTGCCTCTAGCTTGAGTAGCTACTACTAAAATAATACTCAATAAATCTGGTGTAAAACCTGGCCAAGGTGCATCAGAGATTGTTAATATAGAACCATCAATAAAACTTTGAATTTCATAGCCATCAGTATGCGCAGGAATATGAATATCGTCTCCACGTTTTTCAACCGTAATTCCTAATTTTCTAAATACATTTGGGATAACTCCTAAGTCATTCCAAGATACATTGGTTATGGTTAATTCACTTTTTGTCATTGCAGCTAAACCAATCCAACTACCTATTTCAATCATATCAGGTAACATAGTATGGTCTGTTCCTCCTAAACTCTCAACACCATCAATAATTAACATATTAGAACCAACACCACTAATTTTGGCTCCCATTCTATTTAGCATTTTACATAATTGTTGTAAGTAAGGTTCGCAAGCTGCGTTGTAAATTGTGGTTTGTCCTTCAGCTAAAACGGCAGCCATAACAATATTGGCAGTTCCCGTAACTGAAGCTTCTTCAAGAAGCATGTATGTACCTTTTAACCTATCGGCTTCAACGCCATAAAATTGATCTTCTCTGTTATACCTAAATTTTGCACCAAGATTTATTAAGCCTTCAAAATGCGTATCTAAACGTCTGCGTCCTATTTTATCGCCGCCTGGTTTAGGAATATATCCTTTACCAAAACGAGCTAACAAAGGACCAACTATCATAATTGAACCCCGTAAACCGCGTCCATCTACTTTAAATTCATCTGATTCTAAATACTTTAAATTAACTTCGTCTGCTTGAAAAGTAAATGTCCCTTTTGATATTTTATCAATTTTTACTCCTAACTTTTTAAGCAAGCTTATTAGCTTATTGACATCAACAATATCTGGGATATTATTTATAGTAATCTTCTCTGGTGTTAATAAAACAGCACATAATATTTGTAATGCTTCGTTTTTAGCTCCTTGTGGCTGAATACTCCCTTTTAGTTGATGACCACCTTCAATTTTAAATGTTCCCATGCTGGTTTAGTAGCGTTTTCTTTGGTGATTAGTCTTTTTGTGTTGTCCTCCTTTTTTATTATTTGTGTTTGAATACTTTGTTTTAGTTCGCATCAAACTTGTAGAATCAGATAAATCTTCTTCAGAATTTTTTAAATTTATTTTACCATCAGAAAGTTCAAATAAATGTTGATAAATAACACCATCTTCGACTGTATCCTTATTCCAATTTAAAAAACACTTTTTCATGTGATTCGCAATTGTGAATTTTAGTGCTTCTTTTAAATCGCCATCTTCCCATGTATTTGCTACATCAATCATGGTTTTTATATTGTTCCCATAAAAACGATACTTTGGAAAATTTTGTGGATATCTTAAAGGTTCTGGACGTTCTTCTAAAAGTTCTTTGGTTGGTTTTTCGTAAGGAGAATCTACATCCAACTCAAAATTAGCCATAATAAAAAGTTGATCCCAAAGTTTATGCTGAAAATCTGGAACATCACGTAAATGAGGTTGCATATTTCCCATAACTGCAATAATGCCTTTAGCTACTTTATTGCGTTCTTCTTTGGTTTCTAATGTTTTAGCATGATTAATCATTTTTTGCATATGACGTCCGTATTCGGGTATGATTAAATGTTCACGCTCTGTGTTGTATTCTAAATTATCTATAATCAAAATAAATGTGTAGAGTTATTATTAATGCAGGTAGTTGTTCTGCTTGCGCAAAATACAAAAAAAAATTAAAGACTAATGACGCCTTCTACTTTTTCTGCTACTTCTTTATATTTTTCAATTACAGCATCAGGATTCCGCATTAATAAATTTATAGAAATACTTGTGTATTTTCCTTTTTTAGATTCTACTGTATTAATGATAGCACCCATATTATCAAAAATAGCCTCTAATATTGCTATTTTTTCTGCACTAGATTTAATAATAAATTTATATAAATACTCTGCTGGCCAAGTATTAGTATCGTGTAATTGATTTTTTAATTTTTCGTAAAATTCGTCTGAATTTGGAGGTGTACTCATAGTCTTTTTTTCTCCTGCAAATATAGAGTTTTGTTTCTATTTTTTTTATAGCAGTTAAATTCCGATTTTTACAGTAAATATTACACCATTGAGCACAAAAAAAATTGTAATAACCGGAGGTCCTGGCACAGGAAAATCTACTTTAATAAATGAATTAATTAACAGAGGCTACACTTGCCTTGAAGAAATTTCAAGACAAGTAACCATAGATGCAAAAAAAAATGGTGTAGATCAATTATTTTTAACCAACCCATTGTCATTTAGCGAACTACTGTTAAAAGGACGCCAAAAGCAATTTATTGAAGCAGAAATGTTTGGAAATGAAACTGTTTTTTTTGATAGAGGTATTCCTGATGTTCTAGCTTATATGGATTTTATTGGTGATACTTACCCCGAGCGTTTTAAAGACGCTTGTGAAAATTCAAATTACGATATGGTATTTATTTTAAAACCATGGGAAGCAATTTATACAATTGATAATGAGCGCTATGAAAGTTTTGAACAAGCTATAAAAATACACGATAACTTAGTAAACACCTATAAAAATTACAATTACACCCTTGTTGACGTTCCTTTTGATACCGTTGAAAAACGTACAAATTTTATTCTTAAAGTTTTAGGAATGTAAATGGAACAACCAATAAACATATTAGAACGATACTGGAATTTCACCAAGTTTAGACCCGAACAGGAAGCTATAATAAATGCGATAGTTAATGGAGATGACACCTTTGTTTTACTACCTACTGGTGGTGGAAAATCGCTCTGTTTTCAAATTCCAGCACTTATTAAAGAAGGTATTTGTATTGTCATTTCACCTTTAATTGCTTTAATGAAAGATCAAGTCCAGCAATTAAACCTTAAAGGCATTAAAGCAATGGCCATAACCAGTGGCATTAGTTATAACCAATTAGATACGCTATTAGATAATTGTATTTATGGAAATTATAAATTCCTATACTTATCTCCAGAGCGCCTACAACAAGAATTAGTTCAAGATCGAATTAAGCAAATGAATGTAAATTTAATTGTTGTAGATGAAGCGCATTGTATTTCTCAATGGGGTAGCGACTTTAGACCCGCATTTAAAAACATCACTTTATTGCGGCAATTACAACCAACTGTAAATGTTGTTGCACTTACAGCTTCTGCTAAACCTGAAGTTGTAAAAGATATTATTAAAGAGCTCGATTTTATTCAACCAAAAATATTTAAACAATCCTTTTCAAGACCTAATCTAGCATACATGGTTTTTCATGAAAATGATAAATACTATCGACTTGAAACCATACTAAAAAAACATACAGCTTCATCTATCATTTATGTTCGAAACAGAAAAATGACATTAGAAGTAAGTGCTTTTTTAAAATCGAAAAATATAACTTCGACTTATTATCATGGTGGCCTTTCAAACATTGAAAAAGACAGCAATATGAATGCTTGGATTAATAACCAAAAGCAGGTTATGGTTGCTACAAACGCCTTTGGAATGGGTATTGATAAACCAGATGTAAAAACCGTTATTCATTTAAATTTACCTGAGAGTATAGAAAGTTATTTTCAAGAAGCAGGGAGAGTTGGTAGAAATGGAGAAAAAGCTTTTGCTGTTATTTTAAAAAATAATAGTGATGAAGTGTTGGTTAAAAATCAATTTTTAAACGTTTTACCAACAGTAGAATTCGTAAAACAAGTGTATAGAAAACTAAGTAATTATTTCCAAATACCTTATGGTGAAGGCGTATATCTAACTTTTGATTTTGATTTTAACACCTTTTGTAAAAGGTATAATTTTAGTACTATATTAACTTATAATGCTTTACTTATACTAGACAGAAATAGCATAATTACACTGTCAAAACAATTCAAAAATAACATAACGATTCAATTTATTATTTTGAATAATGCGCTATTTCATTATTTAGAAACACATCAGGATTTAAATATCGTAGTAAAATCAATTTTAAGAATGTATGGAGGTATTTTTGATCATACTACTAAGGTTGATTTAGCTAAAATTGCTGAAAAAGCATCCATTAACGAAAAGAAATTAGTAAACACTTTACAACAATTAGAACGTGATGGTATTATTGAATTAAATCTTGCAAAAACAGATGCTCAAGTAACTTTTATAGAGCCCCGAGAAGATGATAAAACCATCAATAGAATTGCTACTATTATAGAACAACAAAATAAATTAAAACAAACCCAAGTTAAAGCTATACTTGATTATATAGAAAATAATTCGGTATGTAAAAATATACAACTCCTCACCTACTTTGGTGAGAAGGATACTAAACCATGTGGTGTTTGTTCGGTTTGTATCAATTCCAATAAAAAGGATACTACTTTTGATATCAAAACTTTAAAAAATAAGGTTATAGAATTATTAGAAAATGGCGACAAATCATCTAGAGAAATCATTAACAATTTAAACTGCTCTGAAACCGAATTAAAAACGGTTTTAAAGCTACTTTTAGAGTATGAAATAATAAAAATAACATCAAGTAACACTTATAAACTTAGCCATTTATAAAACGTTTTAATTAAAATTATTAAAAGCGTATAATATTTGACTTTATTTAAAAATATAAATGAACAAATGAAAGATTTAAAAATTGTATTTATGGGCACTCCAGATTTTGCTGTTGCCACTCTAAAAACATTAGTAGAAAACAATTGTAATATAGTTGGTGTTATAACTGCACCTGATAAACCTGCGGGAAGAGGGCGCAAAATTAATGTAAGTGCTGTTAAAGTATATGCAAAGTCAAAAGGGTTAACCATTTTACAACCAACAAATCTGAAAAACGAAGATTTTTTAAATGAATTAGAAAAACTAAATGCTAACCTTCAAATAGTAGTTGCTTTTAGAATGTTACCAAAAGTAGTTTGGCAGATGCCAAAATATGGAACTTTTAATTTACATGCATCATTGTTACCTAATTATCGTGGTGCTGCTCCAATCAATTGGGCAATTATAAATGGTGAAATAAAAACTGGGGTTTCTACTTTTTTTATAGATGAAAAAATTGATACTGGTAATATGATTCTTCAAGATGAAATAAATATTGATCAGAACGAAAATGCAGGAATTCTTCATGACAAATTAATGGCTATTGGAAGCCAGTTGGTTTTAAAAACGGTAGATTTAATTAGTAAAGGAATTATAACTACAACTCCTCAAAAAGAAACAGAACCTACTAAAACTGCATATAAATTAGATAAAGACAATACAAAAATCAATTGGTCCGATTCTATAGATAATATATACAATTTGATTAGAGGTTTAAGTCCCTATCCCTCTGCTTGGTGTACAATAGTTAATGGTGAAGATTATTTAGATGTGAAAATTTATGAAGTTGAAAAAGAGAATAAAAGTCATTTATTAGAAAGCGGTACTATCATTTCTACAAAAAAAGAATTAAAAATAGCAGTTGCAAAAGGATATATTGTTATTAAAAAAATGAAGCTTCCAGGAAAACGAGCTATGGATATAGTTTCGCTTTTAAATGGCTATAAATTTGAAACAAATGCAAAAATGGTGTAAAGCCTTGTTCTCACTGATATTTTTAAATAATCGACAAAATACGATTCCTTTATTAACAAATGGATTAAGTTATCAACAATACAACGCATTTGCCTTGCTATTACTTGCATGATTACATAATCCGTATAAATTTGTAAAGGATATAACAAAAATGTTTAACCAATTAAATTAATTAATTTTTAAATTTTAATATTATGAACAAAACAGATTTAATCGATGCAATGGCAGAACATGCAGGAATTACTAAAGCTGCTGCAAAAAAAGCTTTAGAATGTGCTTTAATAGAAATTGAAGGAGCTTTACAAAAAGGTAATAGAGTTTCTTTAGTAGGATTTGGATCTTGGTCAGTATCTAAAAGAGCTGCAAGAGAAGGAAGAAATCCTCAAACTGGTGCAACAATCAAAATTAAAGCTAAAAAAGTTGTTAAGTTTAAAGCTGGATCTGATTTATCAAATGCAGTAAACTAATTATTTTTATAAAATAATAAAGAAAATGCCTTCATAAAATGAAGGCTTTTTTTTATAAATACCATCAAAACAGTTGTATTTTAAATAAATAAACATTAGATTTAGTTATAAATAACTCAAATATGGTTACTACAAAACCCAAAAAAGGAGATTTATTAATTGCTAAACCAGCAATAATTGGTGATGTTTCTTTCAATCGTTCCATAGTATTATTAGCAGATCACTCCAACGAAGGCTCTATAGGCTTTATACTTAACAAACCACTTAATTACACTATAAACGATTTAATCCCTGAACTGGAAGCTACTTTTAAGGTTTATAATGGTGGACCAGTAGAGCAGGATAATCTTTATTTTATTCATAAAATACCACAATTAATTCCTGATAGTATTGAAATTTCTTTAGGAATTTATTGGGGTGGTGATTTTACAAAGGTTGCTGAACTTATTAAAAATGAAACTATTCAAGAAAATGATATTCGTTTTTTTCTTGGTTATTCTGGATGGGAATCTGCCCAACTAGAAAATGAATTAAAATCAAGTTCTTGGGTAGTAACAGAAAATATTTACAAGAAGCATATCATAGAAAAAGATTATGAAACTTTCTGGAAAGAAAAAATGCTTGAATTTGGTGGTGAATTTAGTATTTGGTCAAACGCTCCAGAAAACCCAAGTTATAACTAACTTATTCGCAATTTTATATTTAGCTTTTTTAGTATCATTTTTGAAACTTCATTCCCATAACTTTTTTTTCTGTATTTACTTATAGGTTGAATACCTGCAATTACATTTGTTAAAAACATTTCATCTGCTTTTTGAAGTTCAAAGGGTGAAATTGATTCTTCAATTAATTGAAATTCAGGCAAAGATTTTATAATATGAACTATTTGAGCACGCATAATGCCTTTTAAGCAACCATCTGATATAGGAGCTGTTTTTATAACATGATCCTTAACTAAAAAAACATTTCCATTAAGAGCTTCAACTACATTTTTATTAGTGTTTAGAAGCAAGCAATTATTCAAATTATTCTCTTTAGCATAAATACTGCCTACTACATTAATAGCCTTATTATTTGTTTTTAGCGTCGAAAGTAAACTTGGAGATATGTAATGATCTTTGTATAAATCAACCTCATAAAAATCTTCACTAATACTATAAAAATCATTTAGTATATGATTTACTGAGATAATAAAACTAATATTATTTGTATCCGGAGTATACAGTCCTCCTTCATTTCTATAAACAGTTATTTTAACTCTAGCTGAAGCATTAAGTAATTGATTCGCATCTACTGTTTTTTTAATTTGCTCTTCTAAAAATTCCATAGTAAAATTCATAGGGATTTCCATACGCATAATACGCATTGAGGCCATCAACCTAAAATAATGGTCTTCCAAAAAAAGGATATTACCAAAACTCACTTTTATAGTTTCAAAAAGTGCATCGCCGTAAGCAATCCCTCTACAATGAACTGATAAAATATTATTTTCTCTTATAAGTGTTTCGTTAAAATTTATCATAAAAAATCCCGCAATATTAAAAGCGGGACAAAGATAATTTAAATATAATTTATAATTAGGCCGAACCTAAAACTTGTTTTAAACTAGAAATTTGATTTTCCCATAACATCTTAGATTCATCTACTTCATCTTCTTCAGCAAAATCTGTAACAATTAATGAGACATCTTTGGTGATTTCATCAACTTGAATTTTTATTTCAAAAAAATAAGTTTGACCATCTTCTTCATCTTCAAGCCAACGGAATTTAACGCGCTCACCACTTTTTTTATTTATTAATTTTGCTTTTTCCTCACTATCATCCCAAATAAAAGTAAATAGTTCACCACGAGAATTTACATTATCTGAAAACCATTCAGATAAACCAGATGGAGTTGATATATATTGATATAACAATTGAGGCGATGCTTGTATTGGAAATTCAATATCAAATTTAATTTTATCGTCCATAAGTACTTTTAAAATTTATATTGCCAATATATACATTAATTGATAAGTATAGCAATAAATTTTAATAATATTTTACGCAACTTCTGTTTGGTTACAATAATATTGTTTTTATATTTGCAGCCTTAAATTAGGCGAGGTAGCTCAGTTGGTTAGAGCGTCGGATTCATAACCCGGAGGTCGGGGGATCGTGCCCCCCTCTCGCTACAA
>NZ_CEWOCJ010000031.1:0-12138 GCF_982512915.1 Flaviramulus sp.
TTTTCGATTTCCATTTTGAACTATAAAACCCGTAAAACATAATATAGATATAGCACTTGGTGGTGCTTTACCTGAAACTGGATTATAGCCCAGAACAGATTGTCGGCTACGCTAAAAGGATAGGAGCGTCTTGTGTTTCTTGTGAAAGAATCTATCAGTTTATATGGCAGGACAAAAAAAGCGGAGGGCTGCTTTATAGACACCTAAGGACAAGAGGCAAGAAATATAAGAAGAGAGGCAACCTAACTGCCGGCAGAGGACAGATAGAAGGCAGAATTGCTATCGACCAAAGACCAAAGGTCGTAGAACGGAAAGAGCGCTTTGGAGACTTGGAAATAGACCTTGTGATAGGTGCCAATCACAAAGGGGCGCTTTTGACCATTAACGACAGAGCAACGGGAATGCTTAAAATGAGGTATCTAGAAAGTAAAGAAGCTAAAGTGATAGAAAACAATACCATAGAAATATTGGATGAATGGATGCCTTTCATACACACCATTACTAGCGATAACGGAAAAGAATTTACCAACCATAGAGAAATTGCCGAAGGGTTAAATATCGACTACTTCTTTGCCAAGCCCTACCACAGTTGGGAAAGAGGAGCAAATGAAAACTTAAATGGACTGGTAAGGCAGTATTTTCCAAAAAAAACTAACTTTGACCTAATCCAGCAAAGTGAAGTCAAAAAAGCAGAAGAAATATTAAATAACAGACCCAGAAAAAGGTATAATTATCAAACACCCAATGAAGTATTTGTAAACGCAATCAACAATAACGGAATCGTTGCGTTTATGACTTGAATCCACCTTTTTATTATAATAAATATTAGAATAGATTTAAAAATTTTTTTAAAAAAAAAGCAAACCAATAAAGGCTTGCTTTTGTAATAAATTTATATTTCTAAACACTCTCACATGATAGAGTCACAAAAATAAATCACAATTAAATAATAAAACTTGAAGTTTCGATGAAAAACAATTATCTGTAGATGAATTATTTCTAACTAAAGATTAAAGGAATAATTAACTATGATTTTAGTGTAAATTCGTTTATAATTTAATAAGTTTTAATTGTTTTAAGATTCACTTTTTTAAAATTATTTTCAATGGCATCAGAAATAGCATCCCATAAATATATTCTATGTCTCAGAGATTCTTTTGCAACAATTAAAGATTCATGCCATTTTTTATTATCTAAACCACATAACTCAGAAACCATTTTATTTGTTAATGGTCCATGTGTTCCCTCATCGAGCTCTATATGCCTTTTTAAATAGTATGAAAACTTATTATACGATTGATTTTTTGGGTCTGCATTTTTAAGAATTTCGATAAACATTTCTGGTATTAAACCTTCTCTTCCAAATGCAAAAGCTGAGGCTATCAAATGCATTTCCTTAGTTTCAATAATCTGAAATGTAAACTTCACAAAATCGGAAACCCGAGTATCTAACTTTATATAGTCTAAGGAAGAATAAACTGAGTTTCCATTTTGAATTAATAGATCAATAAAATTGTTTATTTTACTTGTATCAGCATCCAATTGATTCATAGCTTCCAAATACATCTCAAAGTGACTCTTTGGTTCTCCTAGCTCATTATAATCACTCTCTTCTTCTAATACTATTTCATTAATAAATCTTGATAAAAATGCATTGCTTTTAGGTACCCAAGGGGCCGTTACGGATGTTAAGTTTATTTGAAGACTTTTTAAAAGAGACATAAAATCCCAAACAGCAAAGACATGATTCTCCATAAAAAGCCTTAGATCATTTATACTATTTAAATTTTTGTAAAGTTTATGATTACTTAACTGATTTTTTAAATCTATTAACTCGTTTTCTATGTATTGTATATTTAACATTTTAAAAAAAAATAGTTTTAAAAAATAAAAAAACCTCAACTATTTCAAGTTGAGGTTTTTACAATAAAAAAGTTTATTTTTAAAATACAAATTAAAAACACTTGTCATTCAAATAACACTATCTTATAAATAAGATAAGTAGTCCCAAACTAAAAGTTATTTAAATAACTACACTTGTTATTGCTTAAATTAAAATTCCTATGAAGATTTCTAATTAAAACCAAAATTAAATTAAATATTAAATGATAATCTTCAAATTAGACAGAATACCAAAAAGTGTAGATATAAGTATTTTTAGTGTAGACAAAGAATTAAAAGTGAAGTATTTATTATTGATGATTTAAAATAAAATAAGACATATTAATGTGTCTTATTTTATTTTAAAAATTACTTTTAATTATTTTTCAGTAGTATTAACACCTATACAGAAATATTCAAAACCTTCATTTTTCATCTCATCTCTGTCGTAAATATTTCTACCATCAAAAACAACTGGGTTGGTTAAGAGTTTTTTCATAATTTTAAAACTAGGTATTTTAAACTCTGGCCATTCTGTTAATACCGCTAAACAATCTACATCAATTAAAGCTTCATATTGATCTTCATAATAAGAAATTGTATCACCAAAATGATGTTTGGCTTCATTATTAGCCACTGGATCATAAGCTTTAACAACTGCTCCGGCATCTAACAAACTATTTATAATATATAATGATGGAGCTTCCCGCATATCATCAGTTTGTGGCTTAAATGAGAGCCCCCAAACCCCTATAGTTTTTCCTTTTAAATCACCTTTAAAGTAATTCATTATTTTATTAAATAAAACAAGTTTTTGATATTTATTTACAGCTTCAACTGCTTGTAAAACTTTTAACTCGTAGTTATTTTCACTTGCAGTTTTGATTAAAGCTTGCACATCTTTTGGAAAACAAGAACCACCATATCCAATACCTGGATATATAAACTTTGGTCCTATTCTAGAATCGGAACCTATACCCTTTCTCACTTTATTAATATCTGCCCCTACAATTTCGCATAAATTTGCAATATCGTTTATAAAACTAATTTTAGTGGCTAGCATTGAATTAGCTGCATACTTTGTCATTTCAGCAGAAACAATATCCATAAAAATTACTGGATGTCCGTTAAGTGTAAATGGTTTGTATAAGGTTTTCATTAAATCTTCTGCTCTTGTACTGTCTAAACCTACAACTATTCTGTCTGGTTTTAAAAAGTCATTAATCGCCGCACCCTCTTTTAAGAATTCTGGGTTTGATGCAACATCAAATTCAATTTTAGAGTTTCTCTTATCTAACTCTTCCTGAACTGCTTGTTTTACTTTTTTAGATGTTCCTACTGGTACTGTACTTTTTGTTACTATAAGCATATAATCTTTCATATACTTACCGCAATCTCTTGCTACAGCTACTACATATTTAAGATCTGCACTACCATCTTCATCAGGTGGTGTACCAACAGATATAAATAGTACCTCCGCATCTACTAAGGCTTCTTCAATATTCGTTGTAAAGGTTAATCTACCCTTCTTCATGTTCCTGGTAATCATGTTTTCAAGACCAGGTTCGTATATAGGAATGATTCCTTTATTAAGATTTTCAATTTTCTTTTGGTCAATATCTACACAGATTACATCAATTCCTACTTCGGAAAAACATGCACCAGTAACTAGACCCACGTATCCACTTCCAACAATAACTACTTTCATTATTTCAGATTTAAAAGTTTATTAATTTAATAGCTAAATTTTATTAAAAATATTTTTAAAATAAATTCCAAAATTAATAATTAATTTTGTAAAAAATCGATATAATACTAAAAAATACGATAAAATGAATTACATGTAATAATTTTATTAAATTAAAAAAATTATTTGTTAAAACTATGGATAATTAAAGCAAATTTAAACGGTTCATCAATTCCGGACGGAATGATCGACTCAATGGAACCACATCCTTGTTGATTAGAACCGATTTATCCTCAATGTCAATTATTTTATTTATATTGATTATGAATGATCGATGTATTTTTAAAAATGATGTATCAGGTAACTTTTCTTCTATTTTTTTTAGAGTGGAATGTACCGTGTAGTTTTTATCTTCGGTTTTTAAAAGTATATAATCACCTTTTGCTTCAACTAAATAGATACTGAAAATATCAATTTTAATTAATCGTCTATCGATATTGATATATAAATCATTACCAGATGTTGATAAATTATTACTATCATAATTATTTACTAGTTTATCATCTATATCAGAAGGCATTTCAGCTTTTTCAATAGCTTTTTTCAACCTAGGTAAAAGAATAGGCTTAACTAAATAATCTACAATACAATTAAACTCGAAAGCCTTTATGGCAAAGTTAGTATCAGAAGTTGTTAAAATGATTTTTGGAGGATTCTTTAATGTTTCAATAAAATCAAACCCATTAAATTCAGGCATATGAATATCTAAAAAGATAAGATCTACCTCGTTTTGATTTAAATATTTAATAGCATGTAAAGCATTAGAAAATTCATCAACAACTTGTAAACCTGGCAATTGACTACAAAGTTGACTTATAATTGTTCTAGCAGTACTTTCATCATCTATTATAATACAATTCATAATAATTATTTAGAGCTTATTTAGAAATAATGTTATGTTTTTTAAAATCTCTTCGAATTCAAATTTAAGACTAGAATCATTATCCTTTAGATTATTTTCAAATTGATTTGCAATCTCATAACTCTTTTCAAGACCGAAAATACTAATTTTATGCTTAAGTTTATGTACGTTTTCAGCTGCTTCTTTAATTTTTTTTTCAGAAATATTTTTTAAATATAAGTCTCTTTCCTGTGGAAATTCTCTTTTAATAATCTCTAAGAGTTTTATTTTAAAGCTATTATCGTCTCCACACAAGCTATTTATATACGAATAATTGGGCTTTTCCATAATTTATTTTTTTATTGTAAAATAAAAGGTAGACCCTTTTCCTGGAGTAGATTCTAACCAAATTTTACCTCCATGTAAATCAACAATCTTTTTAACTATTGATAATCCTACACCAGATGAATCTTGACTTTTATTTAGATAATTAAATATTTTAAATATTTTTTCATGATATTTTTCTTCAATACCCATACCATTATCTTTTACAGAAAACTGAAAAAAATCATCTAACTCCTTAAAATCAATATCTATAAAACCTTTTTCTTTATCACAAAACTTAATTGCATTACTTATTAAATTTTGAAATACTTGTTCCAATTTAGTTTTATCGCCCTGTACAACTGGTAGTTTAGGATTAATATTTATTGATATATGTTCTGGCAAAAACATAATATGTTTTAAATCTAGAAAAACTTCATTCAAATTAATAAGATCATCTAAATTAGAATCTTGACTTAAACTAGAATAGGCTAATACATTAGTAATTAGTTGTTCCATTTTTTCAAGAGTAGATTCAACAAGATTAAAATTTTTAATACTTATTTCATCCAATTTTGCAATATTGTCTTCTTTTAACCAACTAACTAAGGCATTTATATTTCTTAAAGGCGATTTTAAATCATGAGAAACAACATGTGCATACTCTTGTAATTCTTCATTTCTTTTTTCTAAATCGCTTAATAATCTTTCCTTTTGCTCTTGCAAAATTTTAAAATCTGTAATATCTAAGTGAATACCAATACTTCCAATTAACTTTCCATTTAAGTTATAATTTGGAGCACTACTAACCAACCAATATCTTAAATCACCAAACTTATTTTTAGCTTTTAATTCGTAAGAATTAGAATCTCCTTTTTTGCGTTTTAAATTTTCACTTTTAATTATTTCAATTTGATTAGAATCAAGAAACAAATTACTTGCTATTTTTCCAATAAGTTCTTTTTTAGTATAACCAGACATATCACAAAAACTGGAATTACACATCAAAATTTCATCATTATTATTTACTTCTATAAGTCCTAAATTCATGTTAGCAATAATATTGCTGTATTTTTCTTGTTGAGCGTCTATGGTTTGTCTAAATTTCCTTAATAAAGTAACGTCTTTATAGCTCCATAAATGTCCCGAATAATTATTTTGATTAAAAAGCGGAATATAATCTCTTTCTAAAATTTGGCCATTAGCCATTTCTATTTGCTCATTTAAAACAGTTTTTTTATCAAGTAAAATAGTATTTATTCTATCTACAAATTCTTGAGGATTTTTAACTAGATGTTTACTATCATCAGCAGAATTAGTACAGTCGAAACCTATCATAACATCAGGCTCAAGAGGAATTTCAAACATTTCACAAAATTTAGAATTAGTTAACACAATTCTTCTTTTTTCGTCTTCTAAAAGTATGCCACTCCCAAAGCTTGATATTAAAGTTCTTAACCGCTGTTCAGAATTAAAAAGATTATTTTTAACAATCTCACTTTGTTTTAAAATTATAGCATTTTTAACTTTTAAAGCTATAATATTTGAAATGCTTTCTAGCGTTTTTAAATGAGTTTTTGTGAAATGATTTTTTTGTGGATGCTCAGAATCTATTATTGCAATAACCTTATTATCGATTAATATAGGAACTGTAATCTCAGAATAATTATTTACTAAATCTTTTATGTATCTATTATCTTTACTTGTATCACTTATAAGCACTGATTTACAAGTTTTAGCTACGCTACCTACAATTCCATTACCTATATCAAAAGTTAATCTATTTATTATTTCCCCATTAGAATCAATTTTTTCACCAACGGCTGTAATTTGTTCAACTTTATTGTCACTATGATTAACTTTATAAATAACACAATCGTCTGTATCTAAATAAATTGATATTTTGTTTGCTAAAATTACTGATATATCATAAATATCTGTTTTTCCTAAAATAGATAAAGTTATATCATTTATAACCTCAGAAATATACTCATCTTCTCTTAATTTTGTAACATCTCTTATAATTCCTTGGGCTGCTACGGGTAAATTATTATCATATATAATACTAGCATTAATATGTACTAGTTTTTTTTTGTTATTGTAAGTATTTATATTTATTTCAAAGTCCGTTAATTTTCCTTTATTAAAAAGTTGTTCATAAGATTTCTCTACTATTTGATAATCATTCCTATTAATCATTTTCATGAGATTATAGTCAATTTTATCATTTTCAAATCCTAACATAAATAATGCAGCACTATTCATTTTTAAAATATTGCCATTCAAATCCATTACAACATATGCATCAACAATATTTTCAAAAACACCTTGTAATTGAGAGTCTTTTCTAGTTAATTCAGACTCAATATCTTCATATAATTTTTCTAACTTTTTATTTGAATAATAAATTTCTGTTGATTTTTGCTCTAATATTCTTTCAGCAGCTTTTCTTGCTTCTTTTTCACGCTTAAGAGCTCTTTCTAATATGTCAATTCTATGTTGACTCATTCATTTTTATTAATTATGAACTTTACTTCGGTTCCATCTTTATTAATATTTTCTAAAACAATAGTTGCACTACTATTAAAATATTCAAATGTTTTATTCATTAAACCCAAACCAAAATGATGCATAGCTCTAGTTGATTTATAAATCAAGATTAATGAATTTTTAGTTCTTTCAATAATATCAAATGTTGGCAATTCGGCATCGGGGTAAATTTTAACAACTTCTATATGAATATGATTTTCTATAGAGGCCAACATATCAATTGGATCTGAAAATTCTTTTAAAAAAGATGAATAACTTCTTTCAATAACGCCAAAAAAATGTTCTCCATAGGTTAATAATAATTGATCAATGGTTAATTTAGTTTTATTGCTTAAGTGATTTAGTAATTGTAACATTTCTGAAAAATCATAGGTGCCTATAGAAGTGTAAACGCCATTAGATTTTAAATCAGAGTTTTTAATTATATCATCTACAGTTTCTAAACCAAACTTTTCCTCTACTAAATCTAAAAATTCTGTAAAAACTATACCTTTCATTTAATCTTTAATTAACTCATTTATACTCCAATAAGCAAAAATCTTTTCTATTTTAGAGACATACTCCTCATATTTTAATGGTTTTAAAATATAACCAGAAACCCCTATTTTAAAACACTCTAATAAATCTTTATTATTGTTAGATGTCGTTAATATAATAGTAGGTAAATATTTTAAACGGTTATCGGATTTTAAAATTTTCAAAAAATCTATCCCGTTTATTTTTGGCATATTTAAATCCAATAAAATTATATCTGGTAAATTTTCTTTTTTTTGCAAAATATTTAAAGCTTCTTCTCCATTATTAGCTTCAATAATGATATGTTCTAAATTTAATGAAGAAATTGCACGATTAAGTTTCATAATCTCAATCAAGTCATCGTCAATTAACAATATTTCCAATTTTTTAATCATCTTATTTTTTAAATGTCTTGCAATTTATAAAAATTAAGACATTTAAAATTATGTTGATTGAAATTTCAAAATAAAATAATAACTAGATAATTTTTGGTAATATTCAAAATATTGATTTTTAGACTTTTAAAAAAAAATGATAAATATAATAATGTATTTCATCGTATTTTTTTGCATTTCGTAGATGTTTTTAAAATATTATTATATATTAGCCGCATAAATTTCATTAAATCCCAAACTAAAAATGAAAAAAACTACTCTCACAGGCATAATTATGCTTTTAATTATGCAGTTATCATTCTCTCAGGTTTTAAATAAAAGCCCTAAAAGAATTTCAATTATTAGCCCATCGCAAATTGATCTTTCAGAAATAAAAAAATCTGGAATTGATTTTACTTGTGGAGGAAAATACGTTAATAATAATCTTGAATTGGAGTTAACCTTTCCAGAAATTCAAATTCTTAAAAAACTAAACATTAATTTCAACGTAATTATAGATGATTTAGAAACTTATTATAAAGAAAGAAATAAACGCGAATTACCAAAAGCTAAAAGTGAATTAAATAGACTTAAATCGCTTTCGCAATTTCAAAAAATTTTAAGTGTAAAAGATGTTTTTGTTAACAATCCTGCCCAAATTGATGAATGTGATGAGTTAGATTGGGCAGTACCAACTAATTTTAATTTGGGAAGTATGGGTGGTGCTTTAACTTTGAGTGAAACTTTAGCACAGTTGGATTTGATGCGATCTATTTATCCTAACCTAATATCAGTTAAAACAGATGCTTCTACAACAGGAACTTTAACACATGGTAATAGCACAGGAGGCACTACATGGTCAGGACAAGTTATGTATTATGTTAGGATCTCTAATGATCCAAATAACTATAACCCTAGCAGACCTCAAACATTAATTACCGGTTCTATGCATGCTAGAGAGATAAACTCTTTAATGAATACTATGTATTTTATGTGGTACATACTTGAAAATTATAGTACGGATCCCTACATAAAAAATATAGTTGATAACCAAGAAATATATTTTATGCCTATTGCTAATCCAGATGGCTATAGATGGAATGAGGTTGTAGCTCCAAGTGGTGGTGGAATGCAACGTAAAAACTTAAGGCCTGGGGTTGCAGATAATGGAACTACTAGCACAAGTAACGTAAATAGAGGCGTTGATTTAAATAGGAATTTTAATTACTATTGGGGATGGGATAATTCGGGTTCTTCACCAACAACAAGTTCTGGTACTTACAGAGGACCTTCACCTGGTTCTGAACCTGAAACTAAAATTGTTCAGGAGTTTATTGAATCTCATAATATTCAAGTTGCTGTAAATCATCATGGAGGTTTAAACTCCATTGTAACATCGTCTTATAACGGTAATGTAAATGCAGCAGACTCAGGTAGAGAGGATGAATATGCTAAAATATGTCACGATTTAACACAATATAACAGATATATTTATGGGTCTGCGCCTAATACACTATATGAAGCAAACGGTGATGTAAATGACTGGATGCTAGGTGGTCCTCCTGTAACTTCAGGTGGGGAAACAAATTCTGGTTCTACAAAAAATGTTTTAGCATTAACTCCAGAAAACGGGGATGATTTTTGGCCTTCTCCAAGTTTAATTACGCCCATAGCGCAAAGGGCTATGCGCATGAATTTTATAGCCGTAATGCATTCTGGTAAATTTGCTAAGTTGCATGATTTAAATACTAGTAATATTGCTTCAACTAATGGTAATTTAGAATTTGCAGTAGAATATCTTGGTAAAACTTATGGAGACATTTCTTTAACTGTTACGCCTGTTTCTTCAAATATTACATCTATTACTTCTCCATCAGTTCAAACTAGCTGGTCTAAATTAGAACAACGAAATTTAACAGTACCTTATGTTTTAAATGGTTCTATTCAACCTAATGATGAAATTGAATTTGAAGTTACTTTAAGTAATGATGATTTTGTTATTTACAGAGCTAACTATGTTAAATATTATCAACCTACGGTAATTTTCCAAGATAATCCCGATGTTACAGGTATAAGTAACTGGACTACGTCTGGAACTACTACTGGCGGATCTTGGTCTCCAACAATTTCAAATGTGTATTCTGGTTCAACAGCTATAACATCTACTCCCTCAGTAACTTATACTAATAATGAGTTAAAATATTTAACACTAAATTCCTCAATAGACTTATCATCATCAGCTGCTGCATTAATTCAATTCTACGCTAAATGGGATATTGAACGAAATTATGATTTAGTACAATTGGAAGCTAGTATTAATGGAGGAAGCTCTTGGACTGCTCTCTGTGGTAGATACAACAAACCTTCATCAACGGCTTTAACCAATTTTCATTTAAATAAAAATAACGCAACATTTCAAAATCATCAAGCTTTAGGTGGCACAACCATTTATGATGGTGATTCTATGGATAAATGGGTTATGGAGGAAATACTAATCGATGCTACTGAAAATAGCACATTATTTGGACAAAGTAATATCCTGATTAGATTTAAATTTGATACAGACCCTTCAAATAGAGAAGATGATTTAACCGCTAGTTTTGATGGTTTTACTTTTGATGATTTTAAAGTAATTAGTATTGATATTCCGTGTGTTAATTCTACGCCTCCTAATGGTTTAACTGCTGATGTTACAACTACTCCATTATCAGCAATAATAAATTGGAATTCTATCCCTTCTGCAACTTACGACTTAAGATTTAGACAAATAGGAACTTCAATTTGGACAGAAATCACAGATTTAACAACAAATACTTACACAATTAATGGCTTAACAGAATCAACAGATTACGAAGTACAAGTTGGTACGCGTTGTAATCTCACTACATCAAGTTTTAGTTTATCAGTAAACTTTACAGCAACTGCTTGTATGGGAGGATCCATTAGTACATTTCCTTATAATGAAAGTTTTGATGGTGGTTTAGGCTTATGGATGCAATCACCTAATGGTTTTGACGATGATATTGATTGGACAAGAATTTCTACAATAACACCTTCAAATGGAACAGGACCATCTACAGGAGCATCAGATGGTTCACATTATTTATATACTGAAGCTTCAACAAATGTAAATCCAGCTGGAAGTCCAAATAAAGCTGCAATTTTAACGAGTCCTTGTATCATATTAAACGGATACGAAAACACACAATTAGAATTTGATTATCATATGTTTGGCGTAAACCTTGGAACATTAGATGTTGAAATAAGTACAAACTATGGCAGCTCATATACAAATATTCTAAATTTGAGTCCCGCTAGTCAAGATTTATGGAAAACACAAATAATTGATTTATCAACTTATGATGGACAAACAATAAGCCTTAGATTTATTGGTACAACTGGGAATGGTTGGAGTAGTGATATTTCTATTGATAATATTAATATAACAGCTAATATAACGACCCTTACAACTTGGTATCAAGATTTGGATGGTGATACTTACGGAAATCCTAATGTTACTCAAACTGCTAGCTCTCAACCTTTAGGTTATGTAGCTGATAACACAGATTGTAATGATAACGATATTAACTTAAATCCAAATACGGTTTGGTACATTGGTGTGGATAACGACAACGATAGCTTCTTTGGAACTACTAATTCAATCACTCAATGTACATCTCCAGGAGCTGGATACTCTACTACTGCACCTGCTACGACTGATTGTGATGATGCCGATAGTGATGAATTCCCTGGGCAAACTTGGTACATTGGTGTAGATAGTGATGGTGATGGATTCTTCGGAAGTGTAAGTTCAGTAACTGATTGTGAACAACCTGCTGGGTATAGTTTAACTGCACCTGCTACGACTGATTGTGATGATGCCGATAGTGATGAATTCCCTGGGC
>NZ_CEWOCJ010000032.1:0-8950 GCF_982512915.1 Flaviramulus sp.
AAAAAGTGTCATTCCCGTAAATAGCATACCTATAATTATTATTTTTTTCATATTGTCTTTTTTAATTTGTTTTAATTTATTTTAAATCTTAATCCAGCGTAATACATACTTCCAAAAATTGGTCCATATACAAAGTTAGTATCAAAATTTGAACCAAAAGGGTCATTAGCCCCTAAAATAGGATTTGGCTGTCTCACATTTGTTAAATTTTCAGCTCCTAAATATATTTCAAAGGATTCAGAAAAAACTCTTGTTATTTGTGTATTTAATGTTCCAACCGTTGGTGTCCTTTCGGATAATTGATATTGTATTGGATTTGTTTCTGTTGAAGAAAAGCGTTGGGTTCCTAACCAGTTGTAAGTAGCATCAAGTTTCCATTGGCTAGCATCTGCTTTTTTATTAGTTTCATAAGAAGCATTTGCAAACAAACGATGTTTAGGTATTAAAGGTTTTTCAAGTCTGCCAACCAAATAATCAGTTTTCACATCATAAAATTTGTAAGCTGTTCGTAAATCAAAATTTTCAAAAAGATTATAATTCAATTCAAATTGAAAACTGTTTGCATAACTTTTTCCATCTAAATTATAAAAATTAACTTCTCGTGGATTTTCAAAATCTACAACCACTTGGTTTTGAAAATTTGTTTTGTAATAATCAATAGTAATATCAGCTTTTTTTCCAAAAAGATTAAATCCTTGTAAAAAAGAAAGCCCATAATTCCATGCAATTTCGGGGTTTAAACCGTAAATGTTTCCATTAGTATTTAGAATATTAATGTTTCTTGAGGTTCCGAAAATATTTTGATTTTCTGCAAAAATATTAGCGCTACGTTTTCCGCGTCCAAAAGAAGCTCTTAAAGCCGATTTAGACCAAGGTGTATAGCGTGCATGCAATCTTGGTGTTAAAAAAGTGCCCAATAAATTGTGACTATCTACCCGAATACCTGCAGTAATATTAAACTTATCCAAATCATCAAAATTATATTCAAAAAAAGTACCTAAAGCCCTTTCTATTCTTTCGTAATTAGAATTCAGATTTTGGGTGTCTAAAAACTCATCATACGAATCATAAGTGTAACTAATACCTGTTTTTATTTTATGCCTAGAATCTGAAATAATTGAATTGTAAATAGCATTAGTATATAAGCTATTGTGTGTAATATCATATTGTTTCAAACCGAAATAGGAGTCTTGCTTATGACTACTATAAGCTGTTTGAATCCCTATACTTTGCCAAGGAATATCTGGGTTAACATAACCTAATTTAGCAGACACTTCATAACGTTGGGTGTCAATTTCACTTCCCCAAGCATTAGTTGTTAACTTATCTGTATCAGAATTAAAATTTATTTGTCCTGTTTGTTTTTGGTCATTTAAAAATTTGAAATTAATAAAACTTACAAATCCATTTTTGGTGTCAATGTATTGCCATCGGTTCATCACATTAATTTGTTTTTGCAATGGCATGTCTAGAAAAGAATCTTCGTTTTTATCAAACTTTTCCTCTCTTATATTCCCATGTAAATACAATCCAGTACTCCACTTATCGGATATTTTGGTGTTAACATGTGTATTCAACTCAAGACGTCCGTTTACAGAACCATAGGCATTTACAAATAATTTATTATCTGTTGAGGGTTTTACCAATTCTGCGTTTATTTGACCTGCAATACTCTCATAGCCATTAACTACACTACCAGCTCCTTTAGTAATTTGAATACTCTCTACCCAAGTTCCTGGTATAAAACTTAAACCAAAAGCTTGTGATGCCCCTCTAATTGAAGGAATATTTTCAGTAGCTATTAAGATATATGGTGAAGTTAACCCTAACATTTTAATTTGACGTGCACCTGTTACTGCATCGGCAAAATTAACATCGATAGATGGATTGGTTTCAAAACTTTCAGACAAATTACAACAAGCTGCTTTCAACAATTCATCGCTGCTTACATTTATAACATTTGAAGCGCTTAAATATGATTTTGCTGTAGCTTGTTTTCTTGAAGTTATCGTAATAGCGTCCAAACTATCTGTTGGCTCCAACCAATGATGTATCATTTTAGCTTCAGTAATAGTTAAAGTATCAGTTTTAAATCCAATGTAACTTATCACTAGTTTTTTATATCCCGATTTATAGGGAATTGTAAACTTTCCATCAATATCTGTAACTGTTCCTATTTCGGTATCTAACCAATAAACATTGGCTCCAGCCAAACCAATATGTTCGTTTTTATCATTAGCTTCCATAATCATTCCTGATATCTTTTCTTGCGAAAAAAGACATGCTGGAAGCAATAATATATATATTAAAAATTTCATTTAATTGTAAATTTTAATTAGCATTATAGTAGCCATTACTATCATAATAGTATTTTCAATAAAAGTTGCTTTGGTCATATGTAATTTTAAAGCAGTTCCCAGGCATGCACATTGGATTGATTTTTTATCTAATAAAGATTTTGTAACACCAATAGTAGTAACCCCTAAAACAATTAAGGTTACAACTAAAGCTATTGATATTTGAAAACGTATTAAAAACATCAACCCAAGAGCTACCTCTATGAAAGGATAGATCCAACTATAAAAAGGAACTACCTTAGCGATTGGATCGTACATTTTAAAAGATTCTGGAAATCCTTTTAAATCTAAAAGTTTAAAAAAACTGAAGACGATATAAAATAAACCCATAAAGTCGAGCATAAAACTATCCAAATTCCAAGATTTAAAATTGATTAGAATAGCAGCAGAAATAATGTAAATAAAAATCAGAAATAATGGAAAAAGCTGTTGTAAATCACTTTTTTGTTTATCTGTATTATCAACTATTTTAAAAATATTTTTTTCTGAAATTTGATACTTACTAGCCAATGCGTTTTGTAAAGTTTCTAATGGAATATGTTGAGACATCTCAATAATTACCTCAGAAGTTTCTAAATTAACTGTAACGTTTATAACATCAAGCGTTTCGCTTAAAGCCTTTTCAACTGAGGCTCTGCATCCATTACAGGTCATGCCTGCAACTATATATGTATGTTTCATTGTTTTTAAATTTGATTTATTAATAATTTACATTCTTTTATCAATTAAATAATTGAAAAGATTGAATAAAAAAATTAATATCAAATAATAAAAACTTGGTCTAAAACCTGAATATCGGCTACCAAATTGGGTGGAGAATAATCTTTGTGAGGTGTTATTTGTTGAGATAAACCTTCAAATAAATTATTATATGAATAAGCATATGCCACAACAAAAAGTTGTTGTGAAAAATATAGATCATCAAAAGACGAGAATTTTAGTTCATCTTGACCTTTAATTACATCAACCTCATCTTTACAACAAGATTTTTTTTGAAAGGTCTCCATTGAAGGCATTTCCATATCACATTTTTTTGCTTCAGAAAACACTGAAACATCAACTAAAACATCTCCACAGTAATGTTTTTCAATAGTAAAAGATACTGTTGAAAATAAAACTAAAAAAGCTAAAGCTATTGAAAACGTTTTATGTAAAATGATTTTTTTCACTTTGCGAAATTACAAAAAACTTAATGATTATAGTCTGTTTTTATTAAATGATTAACACTTAGCTCCTTATTTTATGATAATAAAATGCTGGAAATAAGATTATTAATATAATAGGCTGAATTAAAAACCTTCTTATATTAAAAAAAATATAATAATCTTCTTGTCTAGGATTTACAACAAAAAATAAGTAAAAGAGAATTAACACAATAAAAGCAATGACATAAATTAAAACAGAAAACTTCAATATACTTTTATCTCTAAAAAAAACATACAAAACCCAAAGAGAGATTAAGGTATTTAAAAGATAACGCCATGTTGTATAAGCTACTAATTTTGCAATTTCCCTGCGTGGACTATCTATATACAAATAATCATTTTTAAAAAAAGATAAATAAGGATCATAAAACAAATCATTCTCAAACCATCTTATTAAAATCAATAAACCAAATAAAAATAGCAACAATATGTATTTAGTGATTTTAATCATGATTCTGTTTTAATTTAGAAAAACGATTCACCCAAAAAATCCAAAGCAAAAAAATCATACCGTATATAATTCCAGGAAAAACTACAGTATGCAAAATATCTTCGTATTGAGGATAGTGGTATAAACCAAGAGTCAAAATAATTATACGGAATAAGTTTATTGAATAAATTAAAATACCCCCATAAAGGATATAAAAAAAAGTTGTTTTTGCTTGTCCTGAAAAAGCGATAATAAATGAAACAAACAAAATAAGGATACTTACGCCATTACAACCCTCAATTATTCTAGCTAAATAATTACCATTAATAATAACCTTCATGGAAGGCTCATCTGGATGTGGTAAAACTTCTGTATTATAACCAAATGTATTTATAATTAATTCTGTTTGTTTTGATACTAAATGCGTAATATAATCTGGATAAAACTTGGAGCCATCTGAAAATTGTAAATAAAATTTATACCCGAAAGACAAAACACTATACACCACCAAAAACGTTAGTATAAATTTTATTACTAGTTTATATTTTACCAAAAGTGACTTCAAAAAAAACAAAATTGAACATCGAAATTACACCTTTTTAAATACTTTTACCAAAACTTTTTTAATTATGACCTTCGAAAAACTAAAACCACAAGTAGAATCTGTTATTTCCAATTCTGAAATAGACAAAAACGAACGTCTTTTAAAAGTTTGCGAATTGCTTGAAACCCATATTGATTATTACAATTGGGTAGGTTTTTATTTTAAAAATGGTGATAAAGAAGAACTTATTTTAGGCCCATATGTTGGTGCACCAACAGACCATACTATCATTCCTTTTGGAAAAGGGATTTGCGGACAAGTAGCAGTTAGCAACCAAAATTTTGTAGTGCCCGATGTTTCTGCGCAAGACAACTATATTGCGTGTAGTATAACCGTAAAAGCGGAAATTGTAATTCCCATTTTTGTAAATGGTGAGAATATTGGGCAAATTGATATCGACTCTAATACTCCAGACCCATTTACTGAAGCTGACGAACGTTTTTTAGAATTTGTTTGTTCTAAAGTTGCTGAAATTTTTTAACAATTACTAAAACTATACTTACTTTTGATTAGATAAAAAAGTAACCGTTCAATAAAATTCAAACTTATGTTTTTTAAACCAGCTTGTCGTTTTACAACATTGATACTGGTTTTGCTATTTCTTTCTTGTAAAGAAAAAACAGAAACACCTTTAAAAAAGCTTCCACCAAACATTATTTATATTTTGGCTGATGATTTAGGCTATGGCGATTTAAGTTGTTATGGTCAAAAAAAATTCGAAACTCCAAACATTGACAAATTAGCATCACAAGGCATGCTATTTACTCAACATTATTCTGGCAGTACTGTTTGTGCGCCTTCAAGATCTGCTCTATTAACTGGCATGCATACTGGGCATACAATGATAAGAGGAAATAAAGAAGTTCGGCCTGAGGGGCAATATCCTATTCCTGACAGCACCTTTACAGTTGCTGAAGCAATGAAAAAAGCAGGATATACAACTGGAGCTTTTGGAAAGTGGGGTTTGGGGTTTCCGGGGTCTTCAGGTGATCCAACCAACCAAGGTTTTGATACTTTTTTCGGTTTTAATTGTCAGCGTTTAGGCCATAATTATTATCCCCCGTCATCTATGGCATAACAGAGATTCGATTATACTAAAAGAAAATTACGGAGATAAAAAAGGAATTTATGCCCCAAGTTTAATTCACGAAAAAACGTTACAGTTTATTGAAAACAATAAAAAAAATCCTTTCTTTTTATATGTAGCTTCTATTATTCCCCATGCAGAATTAGTAGCTCCTGAAAATATTATTAAAAAATATAGAGGCAAATACCCTCCTGAAAAGGAATACAAAGGTTTAGACATTGGACCAAATTATAGAAAAGGCGGTTATGAATCTCAAAACGAGTCACATGCTGCTTTTGTAGCAATGATTGAAATCTTAGACACTCAAGTGGGAGAAATCATAAAAAAGGTTGAGGAAGCTGGAATTGCTGATAACACTATTATTATATTCACATCAGATAATGGTCCTCATACTGAAGGAGGAGCTGATCCTGTTTATTTTAATAGTAATGGCCCTTTAAAAGGCACCAAACGCGATTTATACGAGGGAGGAATTAGAGTGCCTATGATTGTTAGTTGGCCAGGAAAAATAATTCCTAATTCTAAAACTAATCATATATCTGCTTTTTGGGATATTTTTCCAACATTTACCGACATAATTAAAGCTAAAAATCCTAAAAATATAGATGGCATATCGGTTTTACCACTGCTTTTAGGTGATGCGGATAACCAAAAAGAACATGACTACCTGTATTGGGAGTTTCATGAAAGAGGTGGTAGACAAGCCATACGAAAAGGACATTGGAAAGCCGTTAAGTATAATGTTTTTAAAAATCCAGAAGGCCAACTTGAACTTTATAATTTATCAGTAGACATTGGAGAAATTAAAAATGTTGCTGATGAACATCCTGATATTTTAGAAGAAATGGTAGAAATTCTTAAGGAGGCGAGAACGCCATCAAATGCATTTCCCTTTAATTAGCAAGCTCTAATTAAACAATATTCATAGTTGTTAACAACTCTTCATTTTAGTTAAAAAATCAATACTATTTTGGTTGTTAGACAAGGCAAAATTTTACTTTTTAATTACTATTTTTGCGCTTCAATTCATAACCCACTAAAAATGAGTAACGAAAAAACCATAAAATCAGCTTTAATTTCTGTATTTAGTAAAGACGGACTAGAACCCATTGTTAGGGAGTTTAACAAACAAGGTGTTACTATTTACTCTACGGGAGGTACACAAAAATTTATAAATGATTTAGGTATTGACGTTGTTCCGGTTGAAGATGTTACCTCATACCCTTCCATTCTTGGAGGTAGAGTAAAAACATTACACCCTAAAGTTTTTGGTGGTATTTTAAATCGTCAAAATCATGCTGGTGATGTTGCTGAATTAGCAGAATATAACATTCCACAAATAGATGTTGTTATTGTTGATTTATATCCATTTGAAAAAACAGTTGCCTCTGGCGCAATCAATCAAGATATTATTGAGAAAATTGATATTGGAGGTATTTCATTAATTAGAGCTGCTGCCAAAAATTATGCTGATGTAATTTGTGTATCTTCTGTAAATGATTATGCTGAATTTTTAGAATTAATTTCTGCTAACAACGGAAGTATTTCTGAGGAAGACAGAAAGCGTTTTGCTGGTAAAGCATTTAATGTATCATCACATTATGACTCCGCTATTTTTAATTATTTCAATAAAAACCATGATGAGGCTGCATTAAAAATTAGCGAAACTAATGGCAAGGTATTACGTTACGGCGAAAACCCACATCAAAGAGGCTTTTTCTTTGGGAATTTTGATGAAATTTTTACGCAACTACACGGTAAAGAATTAAGCTATAACAACCTATTGGATGTTGATGCTGCGGTAAATTTAATTTTAGAATTCAAAAACGAAGCTCCAACATTTGCCATCTTAAAACATAACAATGCTTGTGGTTTGGCACAAAGAAACACTTTGCGTCAAGCATATGTTGATGCGTTATCTGGCGATCCTGTATCAGCTTTTGGTGGGGTTTTAATTAGTAATAAAGAAATTGATTTAGCTACCGCCGAAGAAATTCACGGTTTATTTTGTGAAGTTGTAATTGCTCCTTCTTTTGCTGATGATGCATTAGAAACTTTAAAAGGAAAAAAGAATAGAATTATTTTAAAACTTCATGATATTGAAATGCCAAAAATGAATGTTAGAAGTTGTTTAAATGGGGTTTTATTACAAGACAGAAATAATATTACAGATACTGTTGAAGGTTTAAAAAATGTAACCAATACAAATCCAACAGAAAGCGAATTAAGTGATTTAATTTTTGCTTCAAAAATTTGTAAGCACACAAAATCTAACACTATTGTATTAACAAAAAACAATCAATTACTTGCAGCCGGAACCGGACAAACAAGTCGCGTTGATGCATTAGAGCAAGCTATTCATAAAGCGCAAACTTTTAAATTTGATTTAGAAGGTGCAGTTATGGCGAGTGATGCATTTTTTCCATTTCCTGATTGCGTAGAAATTGCTAAAAATGCAGGAATTACTGCCGTTATTCAACCAGGTGGCTCTATTAAAGATCAATTAAGTATTGATTATTGTAATGACAATAATGTTTCTATGGTTATGACAGGCACGCGTCATTTTAAACATTAAACTCAAAACAAAGTCAAAATAGGAAATAAAAAAAGAGCACTTTTTAAGTGCTCTTTTTTAGTATGTAATAATATACTAGCTAATTCTTAACCACTCTTTTAACAATTGAACTTCCAGAATCTTTATCTCTAATATTTAAGAAATACGTCCCAGTAGTTAAACTTCTCATATCTATAGTCGCGTTTCTACTATTTGAAAAGTCAATGTTCATAATTTGCTTTCCTAGCATGTTTATGACCTGAATATCTAAATTAAGATTTTGAGATCCTTGGTATTTAATAGATAATTCGCTTTGAACCGGATTTGGATATAGCGTAAATTTAAAGTTAGACTCAAAATCATCGATACTCAAGGAAGCACAATCTACTCCGGTGAGTCTTGTTATTGAAATTGGGTTTGATAAATCAAAACATCCTGATAAACCCGAAACATTCTGACCTACTGTTAATCCTGTTAATCCATCTTCGTATCTCAAGTACCAAATATCACAAACTCCTGCAGGCGCACCTTCTAAATTGAATGGTCCAGCACCTGGCGTTCCTAAGATTTCTCCTGTCGCTTGATCTGTAATTACATATGTACCATTTGTGCCACTTGTAGTTGAACTTGTAGTAAATTCTACTGCAATTAAATCATCTGTTCCTTCACCTACACAAATACTAGCTGTTGTATCTGTTGTTCCTGCTATTTGA
>NZ_CEWOCJ010000033.1:0-8748 GCF_982512915.1 Flaviramulus sp.
AATTAAAAAATGCTCTTAATTTAAACATTTTGCTTGTTTTTGAAATAATTATAGACAAAAAGGAATACAAAAACTAAATAAATAAAATAACTTAAAGCATAAGCTTTTACAACACCAACTAAACCATACCTCTCTATAAATATATAACTTAATACAAAATATAAAATATTTAAAAGCCCATTACAAAAAACATATGCCTTTATCATAAGTTTAGCATGAAACTGTTTTACTAATGCTATGGCTAGTACACTTATAAAATCAGCAATAAGTTGCCAAAAAAACAAACTTGATGTTGGCAGAAAATCATCATTTAAAAAAACTTTTATTAAAATAAATCGTAAAAAATATATTGTAAAAAAAATAATAATTAATAGAGGTATAGATAATAAATAAAAGCTCTTAATCTCTTTCTTAAATAATTGATAACTATCAACTTTAGACAATCTAGGCAATAAGTAAAATGAGGTTAAGCTAGTAAAAAACATTATATAAAAACCTGATATTCTTTGCATAGCCTCCCAATATCCTGCTTCTCTTAAATTTAAATGATCAATTATGAGGTTTCTAATTAATAATAAATTAATTGAAACTATAGCTGCAGAATATATAGCCATTAAAAAATACTTGTTCATATTTCTTAAAACTTCAATTGAAAACAGATGAAATCTAAAAATATTCTTAAGAATTTTTCTATGCGAACCAAGAAAAAATAAATTCAAAATAAAAACTAAAACTTGACCTAAAATTACTGCAACTAAACCTCCAGAAATCCCATAATTAATAACTAAAATAACTGAAGTTAGCATATTAACAATACTTAAAACAGAGCTTACAATTACCATTCTTTTATAATCCTCTAGACCATTTAGTATGTAAATTATTACTAAATTAATAGATAAGAAAGGCAAACAAATACCTATAAGTTTTATTATGTAATCATAATCTATTGTTTGAAAAACAAACCGACTAAAAAAAGAAGCAAACAAAAACAAGAAAACACCAATAATTAAAGAAAAACCTAAACTTAATTGAAAAATAGTTGCTGATATTTTATCCTTTTGCTTTTCGTTATTATCCATCTCAGAAACATAACGAATTGTTCCATTTTGATAACCTTCTGCAGTAAAACTTGATGCTGTTTGAATAAAATTTTTGAGGTTTCCTAATAACGCTAATCCACTTGGACCTAGAAAAATTGCTATAACTTTAGAAGTTATAATGGCAGTAGCAACTTTAACAAAAACTAAAATTGCATTAAAATAGGACGCTTTTAAAAGTGGAGTTGAATTACTAAGCTTAAATTTCATTTAAAATAATACCATTAATCACTAATATAAAAGATTAGTATTTTATTTTTTCTCTACATCCAAACCAAAAAGTGAGCTACCAAAAATGAGTAAAATAATACCGTAATACATAACATAACTGACACAATGGGCAATAACAGCGCCTTTTACACTATCAAATAAATCAATAAAATAAACGCTTGTGGTATATAAAGTTATAATTAAAAAAGCTTCTGTTAAAATATAATGCCAAAACATTTTTTTAGCTAAAAACTGATAAGCAATTACAATGGATAGTATTTTAACAAAATCCCCTATCAATTGCCATAAAAATAAATCTTCTACTGGTTCAAACTCTTCAGTAAATATAGTTAAAACTATATATTTTTTAAATAAGAAAATAAGTAACATACCTACCGCTAAAAACGGTATAATTGTTTTGTAAAAACTAAATACTTCTTTTTTAAACTCTTTACTATCCTCTATTTCTGAAAAACGAGGCAGCAGATAAAGCGCAATAAAAGAACTAACTAACATTAAATAATATTTGGATATTCTTGTTATAGCTTCCCAAAAACCAGCATCTTTATAACTAATATTATCAATAATATAAGACCTGATAGCAATAGTAACTAGAGGTAATAAAAACGCAGTAAAAAGAGCCATTAAGGAATAAAAACCCATTTTTTTGAGAACAATTAAACTTACATTTTCAACACGCACATAAGAAATTAAGCTACGCCTATTAATAATACCTACTAACGTTATTAAAAATATAATAGACTCCGCTATAACAACTGATATTAAAGCACCTTTTAATTTCTCTTGATAAATTAATAATAAAGCTATTGAAACACTTAAAATTTGACCAATTATATTAATAACAATTAATATTTTGTACTTTGAAAACCCATTCATTATTGAGAACGAAAACATGTTTAAAGCATAAAATGGAAGTACTATGGCAAATATTTGAATTACAAATGTATAATTATTGTACTCAGGGAAAATAGCATCATTTATCCACTCTGCATTAAAATAACAAAAGATCGAAACTAAAACTGTGGAGAAAAACCCTGTATAATAAACAGTTGATAATGTTTTACTTAATTCAATAGTATTGTCTTTAAATTCGGAAACATACCTAACAATACCTTTATAAAAACCAACCGTAGCCAAAGTATGAAACGCAGCAACAAAATCTCTAAGATTGCCTATGAGCGCTAAACCAACCGGACCAATAAAAACTGCAATTGCTTTAGAGGTAAGTATTCCTGCTATTATTCTAGTGATAACTGAAGTGGTTTGTAACGAAGCAATTTTTACTAAAACCTTATTATTTATATAATCTAATAATTTTTTCAATTAATAAGAGGTTTAATTGTGTTAATGTATAACAATTTAAACATACAAAATACTTAATATAACATGAATTTAGGGTATTTATTATAAACCCATTTTTAAATGAAACCAAATATATATAAAATGATTTTATGCATCAATACTTTTAAACTAACTAAAAAAATAATTACTAATTATTTTTTAAATAGATAATAAAAATTGATAAGAAGAATAGCTGTATTAGTAATAATAATTGGCTTTGAAATTGGTTGAAGCACAAAGCCATAAAACACGAATAGTAAACATCCAAAGGAGTTTACTATTCTAAGTTTCGTAACAGATTTCATTATGAACGAAAGTAAAACGGCAGCCAT
This sequence comes from Flaviramulus sp., assembly GCF_982512915.1. Lineage (NCBI taxonomy): Bacteria > Pseudomonadati > Bacteroidota > Flavobacteriia > Flavobacteriales > Flavobacteriaceae > Flaviramulus > Flaviramulus sp. The sequence goes on from NZ_CEWOCJ010000033.1 coordinate 3,002, forward strand.
TGCTAAATATCCAAACCATTCTACCCACGAAATTCCTAGGAATTGCATGCTATATTGATTTGTTTCTCTTTCTATCTACTTCTGTTAAATAAATTTTACGTAACCTTAAAAAATTAGGCGTTACCTCAACGTATTCATCTTTTTGAATATATTCTAATGCTTCTTCTAGAGAAAATTTAATTGCTGGAATAATTTTCGCTTTATCATCTGCACCAGAACTACGTACATTACTTAATTTTTTAGTTTTAGTTACGTTTACAGTCATATCATCACCACGAGAATTTTCTCCAATTACCTGTCCTTCATAAATATCTTCTCCTGGATCAACAAAAAACTTACCTCTATCTTGTAATTTATCTATAGAATAAGGAATTGCTTGACCTTTTTCCATAGAAACTAACGAACCATTTTGACGCTCTGGAATACCTCCTTTTAATGGTTGGTATTCTTTAAATCGGTGTGCCATAATAGCCTCACCAGCTGTAGCGGTTAGTAATTGATTTCTTAAACCAATAATACCTCTTGATGGAATTAAAAACTGGCAAACCATACGCTCACCTTTTGCCTCCATACTTAACATTTCTCCTTTACGTAAAGTTACCATTTCGATAGCTTTACCAGAAACTGTTTCTGGTAAATCAATAGTCATTTCTTCAACTGGTTCACATTTAACACCATCAATTTCTTTGATAATTACTTGTGGTTGTCCAATTTGCATCTCATAACCTTCACGACGCATCGTTTCAATTAAAACTGATAAATGCAATACACCACGTCCAAAAACTAAGAATTTATCAGCACTATCCGTTTCATTTACTCGTAATGCTAAATTCTTTTCTAGTTCTTTATTTAAACGGTCTTTAATATGTCGAGAGGTTACAAATTTTCCATCTTTTCCAAAAAATGGCGAATCGTTAATTGTAAATAACATACTCATTGTCGGCTCATCAATCGCAATGGTTTTTAAACCTTCAGGAGCTTCCCAATCTGCAACCGTATCTCCAATTTCAAATCCTTCTAAACCAACAAGTGCACAAATATCTCCAGTTTGAACTTCTTCAACTTTTTTACGACCTAAACCTTCAAATATGTGCAGTTCTTTAATTTTAGCTTTTTGAATCACACCATTTCTTTTTACTAATGAAATGTTTTGACCCACTTTTAGTTCTCCACGTGTTAAACGACCAATAGCAATTCTACCAGTAAAGGAAGAGAAATCCAAAGAAGTGATTAACATTTGAGTGGTACCAGCTTCAATTTTTGGCGCTGGTATGTGCTCAATAACCATATCTAATAAGGGTTCTATATTTTCCGTTTGATTTTTCCAATCATCACTCATCCAATTATTTTTTGCAGAACCATAAACGGTTGGGAAATCTAGTTGCCACTCTTCTGCACCCAATTCAAACATTAAATCAAAAACTTTCTCATGCACCTCTTCAGGTGTACAGTTTTCTTTGTCAACTTTATTAATTACAACACAAGGCTTCAACCCTAAATCAATAGCTTTTTGTAATACAAAACGCGTTTGAGGCATAGGCCCTTCAAAAGCATCAACTAATAGTAAAACACCATCTGCCATGTTTAAAACACGTTCTACTTCTCCACCAAAATCGGCGTGACCTGGTGTGTCAATAATATTAATCTTTGTATTCTTATATATTACAGATACGTTTTTTGAAGTAATTGTGATACCTCTTTCACGTTCTAAATCATTATTATCAAGTATTAAATCTCCTGTGTTTTCGTTTTCTCTGAATAACTGACAGTGATACATAATTTTATCAACCAGGGTTGTTTTTCCGTGGTCAACGTGTGCAATAATTGCAATGTTTTTAATATTAGCCATAATAGTGCCTTATTTTAAGCGTGCAAAGGTAGTTATAAATAATGGATAATTAATGTAATAATATTTTTTTGGGCATCCCTTTTTTTTTGTTGTAAAAAAAAGGCGCGCTATCCACTATATCTTTTTACCTAAAACACCTTTAATCTTAATAATCAATAGGTTAAAAACTAAAAATATTTTTAACAATAAGGTAAAAAGGATGCCGTTTCTATCGCTTATGCACCTAACAATTCTTATTAAAATATTCCGTTTAAAAAGTGAATATATTTATAAATCATTAATCTTATCTTTGCTGCATTAAATTTAAGTTATGAATCTGCAAAACATCCCAAAAATAAAACATACCGATGCCAAAAATTTCTTTCTATTATGTGGTCCTTGTGCCATTGAAGGTGAAGAAATGGCTTTACGCATTGCAGAAAAGGTAGTTAAAATTACTAATAAACTAGAGATCCCTTATGTATTTAAAGGCAGTTTTAAAAAAGCAAATCGTAGCCGCGTTGATAGTTTTACGGGTATTGGGGACGAAAAAGCTTTAAAAATTCTAAAAAAAGTTTCAGAAACTTTTGATATACCAACGGTAACTGATATTCATGAGATTTCAGATGCAGATTTGGCTGCTCAATATGTTGATGTTTTACAAATTCCTGCGTTTTTAGTCCGGCAAACCGATTTAGTTGTTGCAGCAGCAGAGACCGGTAAGGTAGTGAATTTAAAAAAAGGACAATTCATGAGTCCAGAATCCATGAAACACGCTGTTCAAAAAGTAAAAGACTCTGGCAATAATAACGTATGGATTACAGATAGAGGTACCATGTTTGGCTACCAAGATATGATTGTAGATTTTAGAGGCATTCCAACAATGAGGAAGTTTGCCCCAACTGTTTTAGATGTTACACACTCTTTACAACAACCTAATCAATCTGAAGGTATTACAGGCGGACGACCAGATATGATAGAAACCATTGCCAGAGCAGGTATAGTAAATAATGTAGATGGCTTATTTATTGAAACTCATTTTGATCCTGCTAATGCAAAAAGTGATGGCGCTAATATGCTACATTTAGATAATTTAGAAAAATTACTCACAAACTTAGTAGCCATAAGAAAAACCATCAATAGTTTGTAATAAAGTGTATATTAGTAAAAAATAATTACCCTATGGAAAATAATACGCGTGGTGGAGATACACCTATAAAATGTGAATTAGAAGCAAATAAAAAATATGCATGGTGCACTTGTGGACACAGTGAAAATCAACCATTTTGTAATGGATCTCACAGAGCTGTTAAAGCAACACCATCATTAGCTTTTTCTGTTGAGGAAGACAAAACCGCCTATTTGTGTACTTGTAAAGAAACCAAAAACCCACCTTATTGTGATGGTTCTCACAACCAATAATATGTAAATTATTTCTTTCTAATTAATTTAAACGGATTGGTATTAATTTGAAGTTGTTTTTTTAAAATATAAAAAATAACATCATCGTTTATATCATCAACCGCTTTATAACGTAACGATCGTATGGATTTTCTATTATCATCAATAAAATATTCTGTATGATTTTCCATGGCCTCAAAATGCCAAAAGGCTAAATCTACATAATCTTTAGATTGATTTAAAAAACATAAAGGAACGCCATTACAATAATAAAAAGGTATTTTCCATTTATATAACAACTCAGCATTTGGAACAGTAGCTTCAATAACACTTTGTAGTTGCAATAATATCGTTCTATATGGTTCTATTTGTTTTAATATGTATGTTTCAGCAGGATTCATTTCGCTCATATAAAAATTTAAGGTTCACTCCAAACCATCCACATAATTTTGCAAATAACTAAAACGCTCTGTCAACTTTCCGTTTTCGGTAATTTTAGCACGTTGTAAAATACCATTGGCATCATTGTTAAAAAAAGCAGGAATAACATGTTGTAAAAACTGCTCACCAAAACCTTTGCTAGCATCTTGTGGTAATTCACATGGTAAATTATCAACAGCCATAACAACAATGGCATTTTCATCTTTATAATCTATTTCAGTTTCAGTTTGAGGGTTGTAACCATAAATGGGATCTGCTATAGTTGATGCCCGTAATGTTGTGGCTACTGGTCCGTCTACATCACAACTAATATCTGCAACCACTTTAATATTAAAATCTTTCGATTTTACATCAGTTCGAGTATACAAAAATGGTGAGCCATCACCATAAAAATGTCCCGCAACGTAATAATCGGTCACTTTCGCAAAACGCATAAAATCAGATACATAATCTTGAGGATTATTATAAAAATCATAAATATCTTTTACAACTCCATCTTTACGTTTATTGTAATCTAAAACATCAATTTTACAGTAAACTGGCTCATTAAAAGTTATATTTAAATAAGCATCAGGTAAAACTCTTTTAATAACCATCGCATCTAGCATTTCTTGTACTCCGTTAGCTACTTTACCACTACCTGTTAGTAATATTTTAATTTTTGGTAGTTGTATTTTATTTAGCTCATTAATTAAAGCTTCTTGATTTGGTAATGGCCCGGCTTTAGGTAAATACCATGTATTGTGTTTTAAACCCCATGCTCTAAATCCATTGTAAGTACCAACAATGCCTGCATAACGCCCAAAACCTATTAAACGATAACCTTTTGCGTTAACTATAGTTTCGTGATCGTATAATTCGATATTTTTATCTAAAATAGCTTTTAAAAGTTTTCTGTTATAGGGCTGTTTTTTTATGGTGTGTGAAAAGAAAAAATATTTTTTGTTCGGAATAAGTGCTTCAATTGGGACTTCTTTTACGCCAATCATCACATCACAATCTGAAACATTATCTGAAACTTCAAACCCCAGTTTTGAATATTCAGCATCTGAAAATACGCGAATATCTGAGGTTTCTACCTTAAAATAAGCTTCTGGGTATTGTTTTTTAGCTGCTTCTAATTTTAATGGTGAAAATACTACACGGCGATCTGGTGGATTTTTACGTTCTTTTATGATTGCGAATTTCATAATAATAAGATTATTGAGGTATTTGTTTAGTTAAAAATAAGCTGGTATAAATTTTGCACTAAAATACATGGATTTGCATGGTTGTACAAACTTTTTGGTACCTTTGCAGGCTGCGTTAAGGATTGTAGCAACATCCTTTTTTGACATAAAAGCAAAAAAGATATAGCGAAAAGCCTGACCCTTTAGGGTAACGCCAAAATACATTTTATTAATGGGGTCGACTGGTTTTGACAGCGAGATTAATGGGATGGTAAGCACGTGGTGCAATGATTTTGAAACACCTAAAAGACCAAATCGAACTTTAAACGGCGAGAATAACTACGCTTTAGCTGCTTAATCTGAATTTTAGTAAGATTAGCCTAGGTACACAAGGTGTACAAGCTTTATGTCTCCGGAAAGCCTTGGTTAACGGCGTTCCTTTTTGAGGCATCGTAAATGTTAACATAGAGAGTAGAATGCTTTGATTTACTTTTGAAACTAAAGAAGCTAAGTTAAAAGTAGGTTGTCTTTAACCAGCTTTTAATCGAAAACCCAAGAAAAGAATAAACGTGTAGAAAGCCTTTTTGTTACTTGTTTGGACGAGAGTTCGATTCTCTCCGACTCCACAATAGAAACTTAAACCCTTTAAAGAAATTTAGAGGGTTTTGTTTTTATACATAATATTCAAATCGTAATAAAAATAGTTTGATATCACTCCCTTTGACTCCAAAAAAAAACACAACTAAATGAATTTCAATTAGTTGGGTTATTTATATATTTTTGCTTTTCATTACCAATAATCTAAATATTATACATAATGATAGAATATTAATTATAAGTATGATAAACGCTTTAAAATAATTAATCAAATATTTATAGATTTTTGATTAATAGTTAATCTATTCTTA
>NZ_CEWOCJ010000034.1:0-7291 GCF_982512915.1 Flaviramulus sp.
TTAGAAGGTAAGATTGGAGCGATAGACGTAGCAGACGAGGGCGAAGATGCTTTAAGCTTCCCAATAGGTTATATTATAGCAGATAAAATTTATATTACTGATTGGCTCTTTACAACAGAAAACACAGAATACACAATACCTGTATCTACACAATTAACCAGACATCATAAATTAGACTACTTGGCTATTGAAACTAACAATCATGGCTCTTTATTTCTCAAACAAGTTAACCAAGAGGTTAAAGGCACAGGAATAATTGGAGTGCATCAATCAACAAACAAACACAGTAGAATCATTCAAAACGCTCACTTTGTCCGTAACTATGTAGTTTTTAGAAACGATTATGAGATAGGGAGTGATTACGACAAAGCCATGAAGCAGTTATTTAACTATACTAAAGATGGTAAAGCAGAGCATGACGATTCACCAGATAGTATTGCTTTATTAGTTGCGTTGGCTAGAGATTTATATCAGAGTAAATGGAATTAAAAAACCCTGCCAACGACTTCGACAGGGTTTAACTAAAGTACTTCATAATGTTAATTTTACTGTTCAGTTCAGCAGGATTCAACTCTACCTCGACCACTAAAATATAAAAAAATATTGACATACGTAAAAAAATGTTAATAAAAAAATATATTTTTTAAAAAATTGTTATTTAGAATCATTCTAAATAAAGAATAAATACGTATATTTGAAGACTTACTATATTAATCGATTTGTAGTAAGTCTTTTTTTATGGGTTTATTAGACAATATTCTTGGTAAAATAGGTTATACACGCCTTTCTGATGGTTCTCATTACTATTCAGTTAAAGAGGGTAATACTGCTTTTTTAGGTGGTATTGATAAGCTTAAAATAGCTAAAGAAAACCCTGTTATTAGTTCGTGTGTTGAAATTAGAGCCAAATTACTAAGTCAAGCAGAGTTTTTTATTGAAGATGCTAATGGTGATAAAAACTTCGATAATGATTTAATTAAGCTTTTAAACAATCCTAATCCACATCAAAGCAAACAAGACTTTTTAAAGCAGTTTGAATGGTTTAAATCCACTTATGGATGGGTATATCAAAAACCTTATAAAGCGGTTGGATTTGCGCCTACATCAATTTATAATTTAAAATCATCATGTATTGAGTTTCCAAATAAGATGCTAAACCCTATGGTTTGGACCGATAAAGAAACAAAAGAATACTATAAACAAAAATTTACTTATGAGTTTGATGATTATAAATCAAGTTTTGAATTAAATTCTATCATACCATTTTACGATTTAACTAATTCTTTAAGTGATGAAAAGGATAGTTTTATAACTGCGCCTTCAAGATTAGACAGTATTATAAAGCAAATATCTAACATTGGATTAATTGGTGATGCTGAAAATGTAATGATTCAAACCAATGGGCGTGAAATGTTTTTCGGGGGGCAGTCTAAAGGTGGTAATTTGGGTATTTCATTACAATTAGATGCAGACGATAAAAAAAATATCGAAAGCAGTTTGATGAACAATTATGGTTTTGGCTATGGTAAAAAAAGGTCAATAGCTTTAAAAAATGAAGTAGGACATAAGAGCCTGCATATTCCTTTAAAAGAGTTAGGACTACATGAAAGCCTTATTAGTAATGCCAACTTAGTGCGTGAAGCTTTTGAAGTGCCAAATGAGTTGTATGATACATATATGAAAGGGTCAACCTTTGAAAATCAAAAAGAAGCCTTAATAGGGTTTGTGCAAAATACGGTTCAGAGTATTGCTGATGATTTAGCAAACTCATGGACAAGCTACTTCGGTTTAGAAGGTACACCAATCAAGGCTTCTTTTTCTCATTTACCTGTTATGCAGCACACAGAAGATAAAAAGGCAGATAAGCTACTTAAAATAGCCACAGCATACAGAAACTTAATACAGGCAGGACTTACAAATGAAGAAGCTAATCAAATATTTGCTAATCAAGGTATAAGTATAACAGATGAAAAATAAGTTAACACCAGAACAGATAAAAGCTTTAAAAGAAGTAGTTGCTAAAAAAGAGCAAGCTTTAAAAGATAAAAAAATAGTTAAGAAATGAAAGACTTTATAAAAAACCTTGTAGAGAATAAGGCAGAACTTATAAACCTAAAGAAAGCAACACAAAAGTTTACTAATGGTTTAAATACTGTTTTAAACACTCAAACAGTTGCAAAGGGTTTATACTCTAATTCAGAAACAAAGTTAGAAAGAACCATTGTAGGTAATACATATTTATTTATGGATTCGCATGATGATGTTCATGCTAAAGGTGTTTTTACAAAGTCAATAAAAGAAAGACAAGATAAAATATTTCACTTACACGATCACGAATTTAAGATAACCTCTAAAGTAGGTGAACCATTAAAAGTATATGAGCAAAGTATTTCGTGGAAAGATTTAGGTGTTAATGCTAATGGAACAACAGAAGCGTTGTTTATGGACACCGAAATAATTAAAGAATACAACGCACAAATATACAACGAATATAAAGCTAATAAAATAAATCAACATAGTGTAGGGATGCAATATGTAAAGATTGATTTAGCGGTTAATGACGAAGATTATAAAGAGGAATACAAACTATGGAATGATAATATTGATAGTATAGGAAATAAAGACTATGCAGAATCAAAGGGTTATTTCTGGTTGGTACGTGAAGCCAAATTAATAGAAATAAGCGCAGTTTTATTAGGTAGCAATGAGTTAACTCCCACATTAGGGGAAACAAAAATAGAGCCATCGCAAGATACTCAAAAAGCCGAAGCCGATAAATCACTTCAAGAAATCGAAAATTTATTTAAAAACATTAAAATTTAAAAAAGCAATGAGCAAAACAGCAGAAGAAATGGCTTTAGAAATCAATGACAAGATTGATGGTTTTAAGTCAGAATTAGCAAACGCTTCAACAAAAGAAGATTTGCAAAAAGTACAAGATGCTTTAGAGCAATTCAAGACAGATGGTCTTAAAGGATTGGTTAAAGTAGATGCTATTGAGAAATTAGAAGGCATCATTAGAGAACAAGGTGAGGAATTAACCAAGTTAAAAGAAAGTGGAATGTTACAAACAGGAAAATCTTTAGGTGAATCACTTAAAGAAAAAATGGCAGACATTAAAAATGTTGCTAAAGGTTTAAGCGCAAAAGAAATAGTTGTTAAAGCTGATACAGTTAGAGCAAGTGTTGCAAGTAACGCACAAACTATGGAATTATCAGACATCGGACAATTAGCACACGCTAAATTAACCGCTTATGACTTATTTAGAAAAATTCCTGTTTCAGAATCAAATAATAACGGTGTTATTACTTATTATGATTGGGATCAAGCAACAATAGCAAGAGCAGCGGCAGCAGTAGCTGAAGGTGCAGCATTTCCAGAATCAACTGCTAAATGGGTAAAAGGTACTATTTCAATTCAAAAAATTGGTGATACTTTACCTGTTACAGAGGAATTTTACGAAGATGAAGCCATGTTTGCAGCAGAACTTAATATGTTCTTAGATACAAACGTGAAAATCAAAAGAAACAATGATATTATAAACGCTACGGGTGCTTCTAATACTATCACAGGTTTAGTGGCTAGTATTGATGCTTATACACCTGTTGCTTCTGGTATTACAGATGCTTCTATTTATGATTTAGCTGTTAAAGTTTCTGAAAGCATCACCGCAACAGGTGGTTCTAAATATCAACCAGACTTTGCTTTGATGAACATTTCAGACATCAACAAAATGAAACTTAAAAAAGATGCTAATAACAATTATGTTATACCTCCTTTTGTTTCTCGTGATGGTTCAAATGTTGCAGGCTTAGTTGTATTAGAAGAAAATTCAGTTGCAGCAAACACTATGATAATTGGTGATAGACGTTACGCACGTATATATGAGAAAGCAGGAATCACTTTATCTAGAGGTTATGTTGATGCTCAATTTGCAGAAGATATGGAAACTTTAAAAGTTCGTACTCGTTTAGCTTTCTTAATAAGAGGTGCAGACAAAGGTGGATTTAAGAAAGTTACATCTATTTCAGCAGCTTTAACAACTTTAGCAACTTAGTATTATGAAATTAGTTGAGTTTACAAAAGATTTTGCAACCAAAAAAAAGGGCGATAAAGGTTCTTACGATGGAATGTTAGCCAGTCATTTGGTAAACATCGACAAAGTTGCAAAATACGTTAAAGATGAAAAACCTAAAAAGTAAATGATAATTGACGCTACATATTTTCAGAAAGGAATATTATATATTCCAAACAATAAAGACATAAGTGCTGCGCCTATTGGTGCGCCTTCAACTCAAAGTGAGTTAGATGTTTTTATTGATAACTATGAGCGTGATTTATTAATTAATGCTTTTGGTGTTCCTCTTTTCCGTGAATTAGAAACAGCTATGATTGATTTGCCAAATGCAGACCAAAAATGGCAGGATTTAGTTAACGGTAGAGATTATTCGATAAATAGTAAAAGCTATCGATGGGAAGGGTTAAAAGGGTACAACAAACAAAGCTTAATAGCTTTTTATGTTTACTGCCAATACCTACGTAATGATGAATCAACTTATACAACCACAGGCATAGTTAAAAACACTTCTAAAAATGCAGAAAATCACGATCCAACAGGAAAGTATATAAAAGCATGGAACTGTTTTATAGAGCAATATCAAAAGGATTATTGTAATACTCCTAGATTGATTTATAATGCCTTTGGAAATGTAGGTTTAGATTATTATAGCAACCACGATAGCAAACGTTCTTTATATCAGTATTTAACAGATGCCAACGAACTTGATGCAACAGCGTTTCCAGATTTTGAGTTTAAGTTATATGATATTCAAACCTCTTTAGGTATATGATAATCACAGAACACATAATTAGAGATATAGTTGCACAGATACCAACAATAGATTTAAACGCTTTTAATTTAGCGATTACTACTAAGTTTGGTTGGGGTGATAAGTACGAATTAAACAGGTATTTAGAGGTTAAAAAAACCGATAGTTACCCATTAATTTGGTTATTACCAAGTGAAGAAAAGCATATTGAAAACGGTTTATTATGTGAAAGACCTTGTACACTTATTTTGGCAATGTTAGAAACAAAAGTAGATTTGTTTAATGATGAAAGATACTTAAAAAGTTATGAGTTAGTCTTAAATCCTCTTACTAATTATTTGGTAGAGGGTTTAAGAAACTCTAATGTTACCGAATTAGTAAATGATGATTGGAATGTTTTTAAACGACCTAATTATTCAGAAAGCAAATATGGTAAACCAGAAGAAACGGTAAATGCTACTATCGATTTATGGGATGCAGTCGAATTAAACTGCACCATACAATTTAATACAGAAACTCTAAAAACAATTATATGGCAGAGTTAGAAAATAACGAGATAAACAACATAGAGGTTATAGAGCCAAAAGTTGTAAAACCTCGAAAGGTTAAAACAGTAGTTAAATACACTTTTTTAGATAATGTAGGCACTAGAGATGGTGCAATACGATACGTAAAAGGTCAAAGCTATGAGTTAACAAAAAATCAAATAGATAATTATAAAAAAAATAAATTAATATGTCAACATTAGATAGTTCAATTAACGTTGCTGTTGGTGGTTCTTCTGTCTTTTTAGGTAGTGGAACTAAAGGAACAAAAGCGTTTTTTAAAGAAGCCAGAGAACTTTGGTTAACTCCACAGGGTTACACTTTTGATGGTGCGACAGATTTTACAGATGAGTATGTAGCTGAATTAGTTGCAGATGGTAAAATTATCGTATTAGAGCAAATTGCATCCGTTGAAGAAGATAAATCAGAGAACGCCTATGAAGATATAGGTAGAGGCGTAATGGTATTAGATACCGAGGGTTTATACGGGTTTAAATTCCGTTTTATTAAAGGAATGTTTAACCAACAAATACTAAAATCATTATCTGGAAACGGTGTATTTGATATGTTAGTAGTTGATGGAACAGGTAAAGTAATGGGAACACTTGCACAAGATGGCGAGAGTTTAAAAGGCTTTACTTTAGGTATTCATCAGGTAGAATTGTTAGAAGGTATCTTAGCTAAAAACACAGCAAGAGAGATTTTTAAAGTTCAATTACTTGAAACTGCTGAAATGTCAAACCCTGCTATTAAATATGCAGATGATGATTTTAACGGACTTAATGCAAGCCCTGTAAACGAGATTAAAATTGTTTTAACAACTCCTAGCGATAGTGATACTTCAATTAACGTTGTAGCATCATACAAGCAAGGTGGTGAGGTTTTCACAGGAGCATCTTTCGGGCAATGGAACGTTAAGATTAACGGTGTAACAGCAAACCCAACAGGGGGTGATGATTCAGTTACCTCTGGTACTTATGTACTTACAGGAATAACAGCAATTTCAACAGGTGATGTAGTTAGTGTATCTTTATATGATAACGCTAATAACAGAGCTGGAATAGTTGTAGGTGGTTTTATTTATAAATCAGCGACTGTTAGTAAAACAGCAGTAGCATAAAGAAAGGAGATAATAATACCTCTCTAGGTAAGTTTTATTTAGTTTTAGTTTGCTTAGAGGGGGTTATTTATTAAAATGGTAGATGTATTAGAGCCATACGTTAAAGAGATAGCAGATATAAAAAGAGATTTGCCTGATATTTTGCGTAAAATTCTAATAAAAAGGAGGGATGAAGTTATAGGCATTTTAAAGAATGAGCAACTTGCAGAAGGTTTAAATAGTAAAGGTCAAGTTGTAGGTAGATATTCAAGTAATACACCTAATTATATTGATCCAAGCAACCCACCTAGACAAGATAAAATTGCAGGACAGCCTTATAATTTTGAATGGACTGGCGGGCTTTTTGATAATATGTATTTGCACTTTGAAGATTTAAACAGTTACTCTTTATTTTCACAAGATAGCAAAGCAAAAATGTTAGAGGAAGAATACGGTGATATATTCACTTTAACAGCACAAAACAATGAGCGTATAAATCAGGAAATATTAAGACCTCTTATGTACGATGAAATAATAAACAGATTATTTATTTAGAATCATTCTAAATAACAAATAATTTACTATATTTGTAAATACGGTAATACCTGAAAACAGCAACGCAAGGAGCAACTACAAACGCTGTAACGCTTAACACTTTTTAAGCCTTTAAACCGTAAAAAAACCCTTTAAAACATGATATACTTAGGTATTGGCGATTTGCCTATATACAATTTCGATAAAATATTAAAGTCAAATAATATGGCTTATATGGTTATTGGATGGAATGAGAGAGAAGAAATTGAAATACCTAAAGAAGC
>NZ_CEWOCJ010000035.1:0-7087 GCF_982512915.1 Flaviramulus sp.
TTTCTTAAAAAATACAGTAGAGCTAAAGCAAAATAAAAATTATAAAAGGCAATATTATTGGGCAAATACATGAAATACGCCATACTAATATAAATAGCCACCTCATCTTTAAAATATTAAAGAACTCAACAATAAAGTTAAAACTAACATCACAAATAAAAACCGAAAAAAGTCTTAATATTATTTTTTGTGAATAGAACAAGAGACTAAGGCTTCGATATAAAATTTTATAGATAAAGAAGCATCTTATAATAAAAAAAGCATCTAAGTCTAAACGTACTAATAACAATTGACCAACTGTAATTTGGTAAATCCATTGGAAACTTTAATCATGCCCTAATAAGTAATAAGCATGAGGTATTACTACAAAAAGATCAAACAAAAATATTAAAAAATCGAAGTTATTGATCTTATGTTTTACCGTTTTTCATTTAAAACTTCTTAGGTTTATTAAACAAAAAACCTATTATAAACAGGTAACGCTTTAGCCCATACCATAGCGCTATAACTAAGTTTTTAAAACTTATTATTATACCAAAAACAAAGCCTTTTGTAGCCGATAAAAAATAACAAGAAAGCTTGGTTTTTATTCCCCACACGCATGTGATAAAATATCTGACTGGACACATCCTAAAACACTTAATTATTTGAATGCCTCAAAATCTATACTTAATTACATTAATTTAAATGGAGCTTGTGTTTGTGCTGATTACAAAAATAAAAAAGCTAATAAACTAATAAATTTATGGGCGACTTATGCATTAATAAAAGAATGTATAGCACCTGAAGGAAGTGGGAGACATAACCATCGCCAAGATCAATCGGTCTTAACAGTATTGGCATATCAATTAGGTTTAGGCCAAAAGATGATAAAAGATTATTTAGGATTTAAGATTCACCAAGATATTGATTAAGTAGCATAAGTTTGATTAAAAACAGACCGCAAGGTTTCTTCTAAATATTGCGCTTGATTATAACAAGGGATTATTACAGATACTTTCAAAACCAACTCTCTTTTAACAATACCTAAACATTTATTTTAACAGCAAAGATACTAGACCAATGCTTATCATCTTTCCAAGTTCTGAAACCTTTACTTTCAATGATTTTTATATAATCATAAATTTCTGAATCATTATCTAAATGCATCTCAATGTTTAAAGCATCAACTAAGTTTAACCAATTTACATTATCTGATTTTAATATAGCTTCTTCAGCACCTTCAATATCCATTTTAAGATAGTCAATTCTATTTATTTTATGTTCTTTGATAATATTTGGTATAGTTACAGATTGTACTTCCATTTTTTCATTTACATTATCAATGTTCTTATCATTTCTAATAATAGAGTAGGCATCATGCCTTGGATTAATATTATACATTACTATCGAATTTTCTATCCAAACTGCTTTGTTGTATATACTTATTTTTTTATAAAATCTTGTGTTTCTTTTTGCAAGTTGAAAATTTTATTTGTTCATTTCATATCCAATTATCTCAGCATTTGGATATAAATTACTCATGTGTATTAAGGTAAGACCAATATTACTCCCTATATCTAAAATCAAAGGTTTATTAGACATTTTGAATAATTTGGGAGGTAAATGATATTGATCTTGCAACACATAGTACACTACTTCTTTATCAGTATAATTTTTTCTAATTTTAATATTGTGTTTAAAACCTTTTGGTTTAATAAAAATAAATCCTTGTTTATTGGTTACCTTTTTAATTTTTGAATTAATCTCACTAACGTTATTTTTTTTTAATTGTTATTAAATTTTTCAGGCTTATTAAACAAGAATTTAATAATGTTTAAGTACCTCTTTATTATATACAAAAAATCAACAAAAAAATTATAAAAAAGCTTTAAAATACTAATAAAAAACCCTATGATGCATTAAGGAAATTAACATCTTGATGCCAAAGCTGGTAATTACCAACCAAGTCGTTTTAAATCTAAAAAAAACCTGTTTTTTTGTTCTTTTAATTTGATAACAGAAAACAGACGGCACAAAATCAATATCATAACCTGCATTTAATACCCGCACTGTCCATTCTTTATCTTCAAAAGTAACCAAATCCTCTCTAAAAGGGTGTTTTTCCCAAACCGATTTTCTAAATGCGGAACCTGAAAAGATTAACCCTGATTTATTAGGATCTTCTTTAGCTGGAATATTATTGATGAAATTTTGATAGTCATTATTATTGTGTAAACACCTTAATTCCGCAAGGTTAGAATTTGCTTCAAATTTTGTCTTGATTAATTTAAAAAAATCATGGCTTACAGGATAAGAATGTGCGCTGAACATGACTATTATTCGGGATTTTGCCTTTTTGGTTACAAAGTTGGCACTACCTCCATAGGTAAATTTTTTAATAGTTATAAATCTAGCCCCATACTTTTTAGCAACCTCTTCACTTTTATCGGTTGATAAGTTATCTAAAACAATAATTTCATCAATATCATCAGCATAACGTTCTGTGAGGTTTTTTAATAGAAACCCAAGAGCATTTTCTTGGTTTTTAGTTCTGATGACTACTGATATCATTAATAT
Source organism: Flaviramulus sp. (assembly GCF_982512915.1). Lineage (NCBI taxonomy): Bacteria > Pseudomonadati > Bacteroidota > Flavobacteriia > Flavobacteriales > Flavobacteriaceae > Flaviramulus > Flaviramulus sp. The sequence continues at coordinate 2,560 of NZ_CEWOCJ010000035.1, forward strand.
TTGTTTTTTATATTTCTCAAAGGATTTAATATCGTTTTGCCTAATTTATATTCTTTTGATATTTCTAACTTCGCATTTTTATTTTCATAAAGACTTAAGAGATAGAACATATATTTCATGGTGTTTTCAAAACTATCTTTATAAACTTCTTGATGCTTATTAAACACATACTGCATATTTGATAGCCTATGATTCTTTAAGGTATCAATTAACATGGAATTTTCTGTCTTTCTATAAAAGAACAAAAATTCTTCAACAACCTTATATGTCCAACCTTGTTTTAATATAGCGATCCAAAATTCCCAATCTTCAAATCCTTTTTTCATAGTTTCATCATAGCCCCCAACGTCTTCCCAACATGCTTTTCTATATAATGAAGTTGCTATAATTCTATTTTCAAAAAGAATAGCATGATAGGTTGTACCTTCTGGCTTTAATTCATGAATTATATTATCTATATGCTTTAAAAAAAACTTACTGTAGCAGGTTACAATAGCTAATTCACTATTGTTTTCTAATTCTGGAACCAATTTTTCTAAAAATGCCTTATGAATTATGTCATCGGCATCAAGTGGTAAAATAAACTCACCTTTGCTTGCTTTTATTCCTACATTTCTGGCACTACTAAGTCCTCCATTTTCTTTTTCAAAATATACAAACCTGTTATCTTTTTTTAACCAACTTTCAGCTACCTCTTTTGTATTGTCGGGACTTCCATCATCAACAATTATACATTCCCAGTTGGTATAGGTTTGATTTAAAACAGATATTAATGATTCATTCAGAAAATGAGCCTGATTATAACATGGAACTATTATGGAAACCAATGTATTCATTTAAAATTTATTCAAAAAACCCAATTTTACCAAAGTTTTAATAATTCGAGATTTTCTAAAATTAGCAACAATTTTTTTATTGACTAATGTATCATGTATATCTTTCATAAAAACAGCATATTCATTTTCCAAAATCTGCTGTCTTTCGTTGTGCTTTATAATTCTATTCTCTGGATTTGAACTCATACCGCCAATATAAAAAGTGGATAGCGTTTTATTAATTTTAATGTAAGATGCATTATACTTACAAATAGCATCAATAAAAAATTTCCAATCGGAAAGTATTTTAAAATCTTCTTTATACAAATTAGTTTTGCTGAAAACTTCCTTTTTTATGAAGGTTGCTGGATGTGGCAACGTATCTTCAACAAAATAAGAGAACGGCAATTTTTCTGGATATGTTTTTATAAAGGTTTTATTGGTTTCAATGACTTGAAGATTGAAATAAATGATATCTTCATTAGTTAAATGATAATGATTTTCTTCCAATACTGTATTTCTATAAAAATGGTCGCCACTATTTAAAAAAAGTAGATATACGCCCGTTGCTCTTTCAATGCCTTTGTTCATGGCTTGATAAACCCCATTATCTGGTTCGCTAACCCAATAATCAAATAAATCATTATTTTGTTTTAAAAACTCTAAACTCCCATCATTAGATCCACCATCAATAATTAAATATTCATACTCTTGATAGGTTTGATTCTTAACACTTTTAACGGTTCTTTTAAGACCATCGAGGTTGTTATAATTTATAGTTATTATGGAAATTTTTGGGTTCAATTATTTTTATACTTATTTAATTTAGACAAAAATGGAAAAAAATTTTGTCTGAGTCTAACTATAGGAAAATATTTTATACTTAGAAAAGAAAATATAAATTCAGGGTTTTTTAAAAATAGAGTTAGCCAATATGCAATATCATTTAATAAAGTATTTTCTTCTCTATACCTTACAATCCACAAATATTTAAAAATCTCATCAATTTTATTAATTGAAATTTTATTTTTGCTACTCCAAGAAATAACAGATTCATACAGCCTCATATTGTAAATTTTATACAAATCGCTTCTTGTGAACACATTAGTTTCATGAATACCTCGAAAAGCCAATGGAACATTTATAATCCCTGATTCTAAAGAACATATCAAAGCCATTTTATAAATGATATCTGAATCTTCAGCGACCACTAACGATTCATTAAAAAGTCCAATTTTATCAAAAACTGCCTTTTTTACAGTTATCCCGTTTAAATGTAAATAACCGTATTTGCTAGAAATTACAGCATCAAACAACATATCAGGTTTTATTTTTTTTGAAATGGTATTAATTCTAAGCTTTTCATTTTCTAATAGCGATGGTTTTCTGTAAAAATGAAATCCTACAGCATTATAAACACCATCAGAAGATGGTATATTTTTAAAAATAAGTTGATCATTTATAAATCTATTTTCAAGATAAAAATCATCTGCATCTAAAAAAGCTATAAAGCTTTGCGTAGCATGCTTAATACCTAAATTTCTACTTGCAGAACGCCCTCTGTTTTGATTATTTGCGTGACAAAATATTTTAATTTTTGAATTATTCTCTTGTAATTTATCAAGAATCTCTTTAGTTTTATCTGTACTCCCATCATTTACTACAATAACCTCATTAACTTCGGGTTGCATCAATGCTGACTTAATAGCTTTATCTACAAATCGTTCAACATTATATGCAGGTATTATTACCGAAACTAAAAATTTCATTTAGAAATATATTTTTTTATAAGTTCAAGATTAAATATTAATAAGCTCATTTATTTAAGTAATTAGATCCCATCTTGGTATTAATTTCTCTGCTTTGTTTAATTTGCTTTAAAGTCTTATTGAAAATTAATAGTTCTTTGTAATAACCTTTAACTCTTTTAAAACTAAACTTAATAAAACTCTTAATTATTTTGATATAAATTTTTTTTCTTGATTTAAAAATAATTGAAGTTGTAAGGGGCTGATTAATATTTGCATAACCCATAGAAATATCCCTTTTGTAGATATTAAAATAATTCTTAGAAAAAACTTTAAAACTTGTATCAGATGGTTTGTTAGTGTCATGCCTAATAAATGTATGGGGAACAATTCCGATTTTTAGTTGGTGATATTTTATTCTATGACAATAATTAACATCTTCTCCATAATGAAAAAATAAAGGATCAAAACCACCAACTTTTTTTAAAGTATTAATAGGTAACAACCAAGCTGCTGCTTGAACAAAATTAACAGGATAAACATCTTTTATAGTATTACCAATAACAAAATCTGAATAAAAATTGTTATTTTTTTCTTTTGATGTAAAGTCAAAAAAATGTTTTTCTAATAATTTCCCTGAATTATCTAATTGTATAGGGCTTAAAATCCCGTACTCGGGATACTTTTTTGCTAATTGAACTAAAACTTGAATGGTTTCCTTTTGTAAAAAAGCATCTTGATTTAATAAAAAAACAAAATCAGCCTTATTATTTATCGCGTAAGACATTCCCAAATTATTAGCTTTACCAAACCCTAAATTTTTAGTTTGTTCCAACACAATCACATTAGGGAATTTTGCTTTTATGTAAGAAACCGTTTCATCAGCACTATTATTATCTACGACAATAGTTGTTAACGGGAAAAAACTATTTTCAATGCTTCTCAAACATTCGTCTATCCATTTAAGTCCATTATAAGTTACAATTATAACATATCCTTTTTCCATCAATTAATTAGTTAAAATTGTTTTTAAATATTTATTCATAAAATGAAAATGGTACTTAGAAACTGGTTTAAAAAATACCAATCGGAACCAATAACAAACGGCATATATTTTCAAATTATTACTAAGAAGTTTTTCGCAAAACAATTTACCGTTTTTAAATTCCAAACTTTTAAACTGATTACTACTTAAAGTACCGTCAACTTGTAATGGAAGCATCTTTCTATACCGTTTATCAAAGTTTATAACAGATTTGCACCATTCAAGTCCCGGAGTTCCAAATGAAAAATGTTCAATTAAAATAGAGTTGGTAACAATCACTTTAAGGTTTTGCATTTTACAAGCCAAAGATATGTTTAAATCGTAGTTATGAAAGCCTATTAAATCCTCATCAAAGTATATGTTTTCATTTGGTCTTGCTACCATAAAAAAACCGTCAACAGCAACCACTTCTTCAATATTTGACTTTTTCCAGCCGGTGTTCCAATATTCAACCTCACCATTTTCAAGATGCTGTTTTAAGTGCATAACTTTTTCTTGAATACCACAATCCCACCAAGCAGATGGCATTTTAGTTTTTACTTTAGCTCCAGCAACGCCTATTAAACCAATTTTTGAGTCGTTTTCAAAAATTTCCTGAATCTTTAAGCCCCAATTTTTTGTGTGAAAAAAAATATCATCATGAATAAAACACCAAACGGCACCTTTACTCTTTTTTATTCCAATATTATAAGCCTCAAAAATGGAATAGATATTTTTAGAATTATCAATGACAATAAGCTCATGCTCTGTACCAACCGTATCTTCTATGTTTTCAATAAAAGCATAAGGCAATGTTTCTGTGCGTGAACATATTATAATTGAAATCATTTTAACTATATTATTTTTTTATAAGCCTAATCGCTTTTTTAAAAAATATTTTTACAAGTTTTTTAAGTAACGACAAATTAAAAAAAACACTA
>NZ_CEWOCJ010000036.1:0-6998 GCF_982512915.1 Flaviramulus sp.
GTGAGATAACACCAGAGATAGCCAAAAACACCGAAGCTACTAAAGATAATAACGAGCAAAAAAATAAAGGCATAGAAGCTTTAAAAGGTTCAATAGCTTATCAAACAGCTTTAATTTCTGCTTTAGAAAACGAGCAAAGTAAATTAGCTACAAATACAAGGCAATACGGATTATATGCCGAAGAAATTAAAAAAGCCAAACAAGAGTTACAAGATTTAAAAACTGAATTTCAAGGCTTAGACGTAAAAGGCTTAGGCACAGGAAGCGAAGAAGAAGCTGTAAAAAGTATTTTTAAAAATCTTAAAAAAGGTGTAAATGTAAGCGGAGCAAATTCAGAAATAGATGCTTTTGTTTCTGCTGAAAAACGAAAACGTGAAGAAGCTGAAAAAACAGCCGAAATTCTAAAAGATGCTAACGACCAAATAAGAGATAATGCTTTAGCAGCCTTTAACGAAAGTGTAAACTTTGTTAATGCTTTATTTGATGCTAAAATTCAAAAGTACGATGACGAAATAAATAAAAATAACGATTACTATGCTGCATTATTGGATAACGAACAATTATCTGAAGAACAACGTAGCGCATTGGAAGCCGAAAGAGATAGAAAAAACCTAGAATTAGAGAAAAAGAAAAGAGAGGAACAAAAAAAGGCAGCAATATTAAATAAAGTTGCGGGTATAGCCGAAGTTGCTATTAATACAGCTATTGCGGTTTCAAAGGTTACAGCGCAAACAGGCGTTATAGCTCCTTTATTAATTCCTTCAATTATTGCTTTAGGAGCTTTACAAGCTGCAACCATAGCAGCACAACCAATACCACAATATAAAGATGGTAAAGAAAAAGGAAAAGGAAAAGACAGTTGGGCTTTACTTAACGATGGGGGAAAAGACGAGTTAAAAATATCGGCTTCTGGTGAAATGGAACGGATAAAAGGGCGTAATGTTTTAGGATATGTAAAAAAGAGTGATACCATTATACCAGATGCTGATAAATTCCTTTCAAGCCTTACAGATGAGCAATTATACAACGATATACACAGACATAGTATAATGGCTTCTTTACAAGGTCAAAGTGATACTATAAACAACTATTTAATGGCTAAAACAATAAATAGCCAAACAGATAGATTAGTTAAAGCAATGGCACAAAATAAAGCCAATGTAAAAGTTTATAATAATAACAGTATTTCAGAAGATTTAGCATTTCAGTTAAAACTTAGTCGTTTATGAATTTTCAAAGGGTAAAATATAAGCTTATAAATAACGATACTAAACAAAGTATTGATTTAATACATGATCCAAAAGAATGGGATAACAGTAACAGGACTTTAAAGCGTGAAAAAACGCATGGAGTAGTTACTGAATTATCTAAAAACCTTGTATTTGTAAAAGATGGTAGAGATTTTTTAAAATTAGCTTATGATTTTAAGGGTGGTGAAGCCGATGTAACTTTAGAAGAATATAGATTCCATCCTAAGACTTCACACCCTTATTTACATAGCACAGGAACATTTGATTTTAGTGATTATTCATGTAACAAATTAGAAGTAAAAGTACCTTTTAAAACAGGCGGTTTAAATGCTTTAATAAAATCACAAGAAAAAGAAAAGTTTGAAATAGAGCGTTTAGAATCTATAAACGGGAATGTTATTGATGCTATTGATAAACAGTTAGTTGCTTTAACAAGTAGAAATATATTTTTAATATCACAATATGAGATAAAAGAAAATAATAATATAGCAGCTTTAGCAGTAGAAAGTAATGCAGGTAACACAAGAGCGCAATCAACAGGTATTCCTTTAAGTTTATTTTCAAAATCACAAGAACAAGCAGAATCAATTATATCTGGAAGTTATGGTAATGAAATAAATGGAACAACAGGCATGATGTTTTTTTTAGATGCAGATAGAGAAAGAACATTAAATTTAACCTTTAACTTTGATTTTGATGTATTTTTTCAACAATATGAAAATGTACAATGGTGTAGATATAAAATAAGCCTTACAACTTATGAAAATGGCAATATTTATGATGTAAAAAACAGAGATGTTTTATATGAATTAGCTTCTGAATCGCCTAGTGATTTTCCTATTGTTTTACCTTCTGATAAAGATTTTGCAATACCATCTTTTACACTTCCTATAAGTGTACCACAAACCAAAAAAACAGTAACACTACAAGCAGGTGAAAGTTTAGCAATAGAATTATTATTGCAATCTGATATGTTTGTAGATAATCAAGCAGGAGTTAGAGCAAACGCACAAAACATAACAGGTAGTTTAACTATTGAAGAAGATAGTTTTTTTGAAGATTCTCAAACCGAAGCAGTATTTTTAAAAGATATAGGCGAAAAGCTTATGCAAATAATTACAGGTGAAAAAGGGCGTTTTTATTCTTATTATTTAAACAATGGCACATTTTCTAAACTAGCTTTAACATTAGGGCTTTGGATTCGTCAATTTTACTATACAGTAGAAGTTATAGATGGTAAAGAATTACCTAAATATGCTATGCAAATTTCAATAGATGAGTTTTTAGAAACTCTTAACGTTGTTTGTAACACAGGGCATCATATAGAAACAATAAATGGTTATGAAACTTTAGTAGTTGAAGATTTAAAGTATTACTTCCAACCATCAATAGCAATATTTTTAAATGATGAAGTTAGTGATTATGAAGAAGAAAACGCAACAGAGTTTTGTCATTCATCTTTAGAATTTGGATATAAAGAAACAGGCGAGTATGAGGAAGCAATGGCTTTAGATGAATATAATATTAAAACAGGATTTACAACGCCTTTAAAAAGAGTTGAAACAAAATATAGTAAAGTAAGCCCATCCAGAGCAGATACTTACGGAAAAGAATTTGCAAGGCGTAAATTAAAAAGAGATTACCCAACAACAGACACAAGTTATGACAAAGACAAGTTTTTGTTAGACTTAAAAGAGGGTTTTGGTTTAGCCTTAGAAGAAAGGAGTTATTTAGATGATTTTGAATTATTACCAACGGGTATTTTTAGTCCTGAAACTGCTACAAATTTACGTATAACACCATCACAAATTGAAAGAAGGCATCAATGGTTTTATGGTTCTGGTGTAATAAAGCACCAAGAAGATAAAATAAGGTATTCAAACACAGAAGGTAATAATAGTTTAACAACAAAAGAAGTAGGTAAAACAGCTAGAAGTGAACGTGATGATTTAGAGATTAAAAACCTAGAAAAAGCACTATTTGAGCCTAAATTTGTAACATTTAAACACCCTTTAACATACGATATAGTACAACAATTAAATGGGAAAACCAATGTAAATGGTCGTGATATTCCAAATTTTTATTTTAAAGTTCAATATGTATATCAAGGCAAAAAGGAAACAGGGTATTTATATCAACAAACACAAAAACAAAACAATTTAGGCGAATTTAAAATACTAAAAGCAATATAATATGTCAAGTATAATCACATTAACGTTTAATTCTATACCTGCAGAGGGTACTTCTTTAACTATTGATGATAACGAATTACCTTCATCATCATTTACAGAGGTTTTTAGAGAATTAAGAACAACAATAGGCGAATCAACCAATCCACAATTAGGTAGTCCTGAAATATCTGCTTTTAATTTTAGAAATGCTTTTAATTCTGATTATAACTTTCTTTCAAGGTATATTGTAACATCTGTTTTAAACGTTGTAACGATTGAAGGTGCTGTGTCAAAAAGTGTAAATTTTGAATTAATAGAAAACACCACAAACGGGGCAGTAACATTAAACATTGATAACTTTGTTATTCCTCAACCTTTAACAATAGATAATCTAGTAATTCAAGAAGCTGATTTAAACCCTTGTGATAATGTAAAAATAAGTGTTGAAACATCTGAATTGTCAGACAGCTTAGAAAGTCCTTTAATTGAAAATATTACTTTAAACCCTCATATATTTACAACTGCAAGAAGTGGTAATATTCTAGTAAAAACTAAAAAGGATGAAGTTTTTGCATCTGCTAGTATTTATGTTCCTAAACTATTATCTTCTTTTTTTAATATTGATATAATAAGCACACCTACATCATCAACTTTAAATGTAACAAATACATTTTTAAAAACACCTTATTTTGATATTGAATACTCTTTAGATAATGTTAATTGGCAAACATCAACAAACTTTTCAAATTTAACAATAGGTGATTATACATTATACATAAGAGATAATATTGGATGCTCAACAACAAAAACATTTAGTATTGATGAATTTTCACCAAACTTATTAGATTATAGTGCTATTTGTGAGATTTCAAACATTAACTCTATAAGATTTAAAGAGGATGTTATTTGGAGTGATGCTATATTAAAAACACCTTTTAATACTTTAAGTTTTGAAGAATTTGTAAAATTACCTAATAACTCTTTTACGCAGTTATGGAATAGATCCGATTTAATTACTACACAAATTAAAACAAACTATTCAAATATAGTAGCAACTTTAATTGATGAAAACCATAATGAAACAGATATAACAGTATTTAAAAAAACTGCAAATATGAATATTACTGATATTCGTGATGCTGTGGTTGTTTCTGTGCCTTATAATAGCAGTAATTATGTAGGCATTAAATTTAGTGGTGGTAGTGTTTATGATGCAACAACTTTAGCACAAATAAATGATTATAACATAGGTATAAATGTGCCTAGTTGGTTTAATTCTGGTGATTATGTAAATATAGAAGGCGTAGGATGGTATAAAGTAGAAGATATAGTTTACAACGATGATGCAAACGTTTTAGTTTTAAACATGCTTTACAATGACTTTCCAATAGTAGCAGGAACACACAAAGTAACAAGTGTTTATAATGCAGTAGATTGGGAAAATTACGAATTTGATATTGAATTTGATACAGAAGGTTATTTTAAAATAAAGGTAGAGTGTACAGACAGTAATTTTGAATCAAAAACTTTTTTAAGTGAATGGCAAAATGTAAGAACAAATCATTTTAGAACCTTTTTAATAGAATCTTATAACACAGAAAACAACGAAATAAACTACTCAACAGGAATATCACACAAGTTAAGAATACCTTATGTAATAGATTTAGTTTGGAAAACAAATACAGAACAAGAAATATATGTTACTGATACTAATACAACTGCATTAGAAAACAGATATAGGGGGTTTTGGGAATTTACATCAAAACCATTACCAACTATAATGGCAGAAAAATTAGCATTAATATTATTACAAGACAGATTATTTATAAATAATGTTAATTACGTTGCAGAAGGCGAAATTGAAACAACACCCGTAGGAAGTCAATATATAATAAAAGCGAATTTAGTTAAAGCCAATTATGTTTTTGATAGTAATTCAGGAATTAATTTAGGTGATATTACTTTAGATGCTCAACTATTATCTATTGGTGCTTCTGGTGGATTTCTTCGGGTTGATTAGAATGAAAGTGAACTTGCCTATTATCGTTATGTATATGCGTAATATATGTGTCTTTGGTTGGTTTAGATTTATAAGAGGTTAAAACATCAAATATAGATGTAAAAACCCACCAACCAAGCAAAGGTAAACCGATTAAAATAATTAACAATAACATAACTAACAAATATAACTAAAAAATAATTGTAAATATTTAATAAATCCTTATTTAGAATCATTCTAAATAATAAAAAATTGATTATCTTTGACTTATGAGTACACAAGAACAACTACTTACATTACTACTAAACTCAAAAAGGGGTGAGGATTTACCTCTTTTAACAACTTTAAATAATACTGATTTTATAATTGTTTTTGATAATACTAACGGTATTATTGCTAAAATATCAAAAGAAAATTTAGGTGTTACTGCAAGTTCTGGATCATTCAGTAAAATTCCTATTACTATTAATCTTGATGGGCAAACAACTTACATTTTACCAACAAAACCAGATAATATAGATGTTGTAATTAATAGAGTGCATCAACACCAAAATATAGATTACACTTATACAAATCAAACAGGAACTTTAGTTATAACAAATACAAGCGTTGCAAATAGTATAACTACAAGCAGTTTAATAGATGTTTATGGTTTTAATAACTCTTTAGCTAAAAAAGTTCATTTAGTAATTACAAGTGCAAATCAAACAATTTTCAATATTTCAGATAAACCAAAATATGTAAACATCGTTTTAAATAGAATTATTTTATCAGAAGGAACAGATTACACATATAACACAATAACAGGTGTTTTAGAGATTATAAACGCATCATTTATTAGCCAAATAACATTAAACAGCATTTTAGAAGCACGTAAAATATTTTAAGAAATGAAAAACATACTTTATTTAATAGCATTTTTAATTACAACAACAGTATTCGCACAGTTACCACCTGCAACATTACCAGATGGTATTGTAACACCGTTTACTAAATACATTCCATACACAACGGTTCAAAGAGATGCTTTAACACTATCATCAACTGATAGAACAATTATATATCATTTAAACATTAGCCCTGCTGTTAATAGATTTGAGCAATGGGATGGTGATAGTTGGGAAGTTATAGGTTCAGGTGGAAGTTCATCATCAGTAGTTGAAGAATTAACAAACCCTATTGATGCCTTTCAAGGCAATAGAATTTCACCTATTAATGATGTGAACGGATATATTAACGATGTTAACATAGATGGCGCAACAGGTTATTTATCAAAAAATATTAGTACAGGCACAAATGCTTATGCAGGATTCACTGCAACAACAGGAAACATTTATACACAAGGCTTTAGTTTAAGTCATTTTAATTCAGGATATTTTCAACCTTATTTAAGAAATAACACTTTGCTTTATGGTACAGACGATTTAATATTTATTGCAGGTAAAAACGACAGTAATATTAAATTTAGATTAGGAAATTCAGCAACCTCACTTTTAACCGAAGCCGGCACAGACGAGATACTAAGTCTAAACGCAGATAGAACAATATTAGCACCAAGTTTAACTCCTGCATTAATAA
>NZ_CEWOCJ010000037.1:0-6956 GCF_982512915.1 Flaviramulus sp.
GTAACACCAGTGCTAACTTTACTCAAACTATTACCGTTGTAGATACCACAGCGCCAATACTTGAATTACCTGCGAATGTTAGTGCGGAATGTAGTGATGATTTATCACCTACAACATTTGGAATGGCTACTGCTATAGATAATTGCGATTCCAATCCTATAATTACTTTTAGTGATGTAAGAACAGATGGAGCATGTTCTGGAACTTATACAATAACAAGAACTTGGACTGCAACAGATGCTTGCGGGAATTTTACAAGTGCTGATCAAATAATATCAACATCAGATACAACAGCTCCGACTTTTGATCAAACATCTTTGCCAATTGATATCGTAGTAGAATGTAATGCTATTCCTGCATCAGAAATAATAACTGCAAGTGATAATTGCGGTTTAGCTTTAGTAACTGTTGAAGATATTAGAACAGATGGTAGTTGTGATTATAACTATATTATTACAAGAACTTACACAGCTATAGATGAATGTGGATTAACAAATACTCATGTTCAAACTATTACTGTACAGGATACCATTCCTCCAACTTTTGTTGAAACACTCCCTCTAGCTAATATAGTTGTAGAATGTGATACTATTCCAACGGCTGAAATATTAACAGCTATTGATAGTTGTGGTCCTGCAATTGTAAATGTTAGTGATACTAGAACAGATGGTAATTGTCCAAATTCATATATTTTAACTCGTACTTGGACTGCTACAGATGAGTGTGGTTTAACTACAACCCATACACAAAGAATCGTTGTACAAGACACAACTCCTCCTGAGTTTGTTGAAGATTTACCAAGAGACACAACAGCAGAATGTGATTCAATTCCTGAAGTTTCATCATTAACAGCTACTGATAATTGTGGAAATGCAACAGTAACTGCTACTGAAATAAAAACTGATGGTGACTGTCCTAATAATTATATTTTAACTAGGACTTGGATTGCAACAGACGAATGTGGATTAACAACTTCACATATTCAAATAATCACTGTTCAGGACACATCAGCTCCAGAAACAACAACTACATTTGATGATGTGCTAAATGTTAGTTGTACTGATATACCAGATGCTCCAGAATTACAATTTTTAGATAATTGTTCAACAAATCTAAGTGTAGTTTTCAATGAAACTAATTCATTTGAAGAAAATGTATTTATAGATTATCAAATCATTAGAACCTGGACTGTTAGAGATGAATGTAATAATGAAGCCATTTTTACTCAAACATTAAATGTAAGACTTGATGAAATTTACTCGGAATTAGTGGCTCCTGATAGATGTTTTGATGAAGGTGTGATAAATCTTAACGATTTAATATCTGGTACACTTAATATTGATGGTTCTTGGGAAGTATTAGAAGGAAACACTGATGCTACACTCGAGGGAAGTATTTTCGACCCAACTAAACTTGAATTAAATGAAGACTTCTTACCAGACGATGGTGGAATTGATTATCGATTTAGATATACAACTACTGATAATGGATGTATTAGTATTACAGAAATTATAATGAATATTCATGCTGATTGTGTGGTTTTACCATGTGGTGAAAATGATATAGTTATTTCTAAAGCTATCACACCAAATGGTGATGGATATAATGAAACTTTTGATATAGCTGGAATCGATTTATGTGGATTTGTAGCAGAAGTAAAAATATTCAACCGTTGGGGAGCACTAGTTTATGAGTCTAACAACTATACATTAGGTAGTATTGAAACTTCCGGTGCTTTTGGAGATTGGGATGGTTCATCACCAAGATCTTCAATAGGAACTGCTGGCAAATTGCCAAATGGAACATATTATTATATTATTAAATTAAGAAATAGTGGATTGAGCCCTTTAACAGGTCCTGTTTACTTAGGAACCAAATAAATCCTTAACCTATGAAATTTATAAAAAATCATATAATCGCTATTGCATTGTTTAGCTGTACGGTTGGAGTTGCGCAACAATTACCGCAATTTACACAGTATATGTATAATACAATCTCTATCAATCCAGCATATGCTGGTAGTAGAGAAGCACTAAGTATTGTTGGATTGCATAGAAGCCAATGGGTTGGTTTTCAAGGTGGTCCCATTACACAAACACTTTCTATTCATACACCTCTTAGGAATGACAGAATAGGTTTAGGATTATCTTTTATTGAAGACGATTTAGGCCCGCAAAACTTCTCATATTTATATGCAGATTTTTCATATGCGATACCAACAGGAACTAATGGTAAACTTGCCTTTGGTTTAAAAGGTGGTTTTACTCAATTTAGTTTTGATACTGATTTTAGATTAGATCAAGCTAATATTAACGACCCGTTGGTTTTTGGAATAGAAGACAGATGGTCTCCTAATATTGGTGCTGGTATTTACTGGAGTACTGAAAGACTTTACGCAGGTTTATCTGCTCCTAGAATATTAAACAATGATATTAATAATAGAAATGATTTTGAAGCTTTAGAGAGAATAAGTTACTACTTAACTGCTGGTGGTGTAATTGATTTAACTAAAACTATAAAATTTAAACCAGCGGCTTTAATTAAAGCAACCAATGGGGCTCCTATTTCATATGATCTTACTGCTAACTTTTTATTTAATGAAAAATTCTGGTTAGGTGGATCTTATAGAATAAATGAGCAAACAGCTGCTATAGGTGGTATAGTAGATTTTCAAGTGTCTAGACAATTACGTATTGGCTACGCTTACGAAAAACCAATTTCTGACATTGCAGACTACACCACGGGTACACACGAAATATTACTAATTTACGAATTTAAATTCTTAAGTTCAAAATTAAAGTCACCTAGATATTTCTAATAAAATTTATATGAAAAATAAAAATTACATATTAGTTTGTATCCTATTAACTATAAGTATTTCTATGTTTTCTCAACAAGGAAAACAAAAAAGAGCTGATACATTATTTAACAAATTTTCATTTGTAAAAGCAGCCGAAGTTTATAAAGATCTTATCGCTAACAATTATAATAAAGATTACGCAACCAGAAAACTTGCTGATTGTTATGCATTTTTAAGAGACCCAAGAAATGCTTCTAGATATTACAAAAGTGTAGTCAATCAAAAAAATGTTCCTTTAGAATATTATTATAAGTATGCACAGTCACTTCGGGGGATGAAAAAATATGATGAGTCTCAAATTTGGCTGCAACGCTATAAAGATTCTGGAGGAGTAGTTAATGCTAACGATTTTTCAAAAGACATCAATTTTATTACAAGTGTTTTTGGTGCTAAACAACAATACTTTTTAGATAGAGTCCGATTTAATTCTAAGTTTAGTGATTTTGGAGCTTTTGAGCATAATGGAAAAGTATATTTTACTTCTTCTAGGGATGAAGGTGTTGGTATAAAACGCTTATATGGTTGGAACGAGCAACCCTTTTTAGATATTTATGTAACTGATGTTGGATCTAAAAAGAATGTTGATCATACCGATAAAGTAAAGGGGGACGTAAATTCTATTTACCACGACGGACCAATTACAATTACAAAAGATGGAAAAACCATGTATTTTTCAAGAAACAACTTTAATGAAGAAGTTGAAACTAAAGATAAAAGTGGATTAACTAATATGAAAATTTATCGTGCTAAACTTGTAGATGGTGAATGGACAAATATTGAAGATCTACCAATAAATGGTGATGATTTTTCAACACAACATCCTGCTTTAAATAGCGATGATACCAAATTATATTTTGCTTCTGATAGACCTGGCACTAAAGGTGGATCAGACATTTGGTCTATTGATATTTATCCAGATGGTACATTGATGAATATTCAAAATATTGGAGATGTTGTTAATACAGAAAGTGCTGAAGGTTTTCCTTTTATTAATAATGAAGGTGTTTTATTCTTTTCTTCAGATGGACATACTGGTCTAGGTTTACTCGATATTTTCGCTACCATAAAAAATGAAGATGATGATACTATAGCAGATGTTATTAATTTAGGAACCCCTGTTAACTCAAATGAAGATGATTTTTCATTTAGTATGAATACAGATGGTATTACTGGATATTTTGCTTCAAACAGACGTGGTGGTCGTGGTAGTGATGATATTTATGCGTTCCACAGGGTACCAATTTTAAGTGTAGAAGGTGTCGTTACAGATGCTATAAATACAAAACCAATCCCTGATGCTAAAATAACTTTATTTGATAAAGATAATAATCAGGTAGCATTCATGGAAACTGATAAAAATGGTTACTATCAAATAAACATAGATAGAAATCAAGACTATAAAATAGTAGCTAGTCAAAATAAGTATATTGATGATTACAGAACGTTTACATCAAAAAACATACAAACAGAATTGATAACTATAGCTGCGAATTTATTATTAAATCCTGTACCAGATGTTGTAAAACTAGCCGAATTAAACACCAATAATTTGGGTTACGATTCAACCTTAATTGGAAGTGATACTACATCTGTTAATAATGCACAACTTAAGCCTATTTATTTTGATTTTGAAAAATATAATATCCTTAAAGAATATGCATTGGAATTAGATAAGATAGTGAAATTAATGACGGTTGATTACCCTGAAATGGTAATCCGAATTGAAGCACACACAGATTCTCGTGGCACGTTTGAGTATAACGATATTTTATCTACAAACAGAGCAAAATCAACTTATAATTATTTAATATCAAAAGGAGTAAATCCAGTAAATATTACAGAATATAAAGGTTACGGAGAACGTAGATTGATTAATGAGTGTTCTGATGGCGTTAGTTGTAAAGAGGCACAGCATCAATTAAACCGACGCACACAATTTATTGTGGAAAAAATGGAGTAATCCGAGATTTTTTAATTAAAAATGACCCCATGAAATTAAAAAACTACATATTAATAAGTGTTATTTTGATAATAGGTACAATAACTCATGCTCAAAATGGTGCTCAAAAAAAAGCAGATAACCTATTTAATAAATTCTCTTTTGTTGATGCTGCTGAAGTTTATCATGAATTGATTAATAAAAACTACAATACAGATTATGCTACAAGGCAACTCGCTGACAGTTACGCTTACATGAGAAATCCAGACGCTGCGGTTGTTTATTATAAATTAGCTGTACAGCAACCAAATGTTCCTATTCAATATTATTACAACTATGCGCAAGCGTTAAGAGGTGTAAAAAATTATGAGCAATCAAGGGTTTGGATGAAACGATTTAAAGATGCTGGTGGCAAAATAAAAGAAGAGAAATTCTTAAAAGACTCCGATTTTTTAAATGCCATTTTCAATGCAAAAAAACAATATTTTTTAACTGAAGTTAAATTCAATTCAAAATACAGCGATTTTGGAGCTTTTGAGTATGCTGGTGATATTTATTTTGCATCTTCAAGAGATGAAGGAGTTTCAACAAAACATATTTATGGTTGGAATGAAGAACCTTTTTTAGATGTTTATGTAACCAATAAAAACGCAAAAGATAGCATTGTTAATCAGAAATCTAAACTTAAAGGAAAAGTTAACTCGGTTTATCACGATGGTCCAATCACGATTACAAAAGATGGTAAAACCATGTATTTCTCTAGAAACGATTATATTAAAAACACGTTAGGGAAAGATAAATTAGGAAGCACCAACCTTAAAATTTACAAAGCTTCATTTATTAATAATGAGTGGACTGATATTGAAGAACTTCCTTTTAATGGAAACGACTTTTCAAATGGTCATCCTGCTTTAAATGAAGATAATACTAAATTATATTTTGCTTCAGACAGAACCGGAAGTATTGGAGGATCTGATATTTATTATGTAGATATTAATAAGGATAACACTTACGGAACACCAAAAAATTTAGGAAATATTGTAAATACGGACAAAAATGAAAGATTCCCTTTTATTAATAGTGAAGGTTCTTTATTTTTTGCTTCCGATGGACATCCTGGTTTAGGTTTGCTAGATATTTTTGGAACGGTTTCGGATAAACAAAATAATATAGTAAGCATTATAAATCTTGGTGTACCGGTAAATTCTAGTAAAGATGATTTTTCATTCTTTATGAACTCAGATGGATTATCAGGTTATTTTGCATCTAATAGAGATGGTGGTTTTGGTAGTGATGATATCTATGCGTTTGATAGAATTCCAAATTTAAAAATTGAAGGTACTGTAACTAACGCTAAAACTAAAGAGCCAATACCAAATACCATAGTAAAGTTATTAAATGCTAATGATATGGAAATTGCATTTGTAGAAACTGATGAAAACGGTTATTACGACATTAGTATTGATAGAAATACTGATTATTTAGTAAAAATTACAAAAGATGATTTTGAAAATGTAACAACACCTATTACATCTAAAAATCTTGAAATAAACATTACAAGTATCAAAACAGATTTTGTTTTGATAAATAAGCCAATAGAAGCCATTCAAATAGCAGAGTTCTACCCTATTTACTTTGATTTTAACAAATCAGTAATTAGAGATGATGGTACTTCTGAGTTAGACAGAATTGTTGACTTAATGGTAAATAAATACCCTAGCATGACCATAAAAATAGAGTCGCATACCGATTCTAGAGGACAAGCAGATTACAACAAGAAGCTATCTGAAGAAAGAGCAATTGCAACTTATAAATATTTAATTGACAAAGGTGTAAATCCTGATAAAATAACCGAATATATAGGCTATGGCGAACAAAAATTATCAAATAACTGTGATGGTACCATAAATTGTACAGAAGCACAACACCAACTAAACAGGCGTACAGAATTTATTTTGATAAAAATGGAATAGTATAACTTAAGTTAATTCATTTTAAAAACCATCAAAAGAAAAAACTTTTGGTGGTTTTTTTTACTCTATAATTTTTTAAAATTTATATAAATAAAATTCAAGAAGGAGTTAGGTATTTGATTAATCGTTTAAAACTATAAGTTAGAATTTAAAATAATAAATTATTTTAACATCAAAAAAGTTT
>NZ_CEWOCJ010000038.1:0-6359 GCF_982512915.1 Flaviramulus sp.
TTAAAGGATAATTAGTTATAAATTTTTCAGAATATTCTTTTTTCTTGAAAAAGATGTTAATTAAGTTTTCTGAAAGTGTTACAGAATTGGTTTATTATAAAGCAGATAGAATTTTATCAGTAAATAAATTCAATATCAAATGGGAAAAAATGTATGGTGCAGATCCTGAAAAAATTGATATTATTTACAATGGTATTGATCACAATATTTTTAAACCGCTTCCAAAACCAACTCATTTAGAAAATATTCCAACCGTTGTTGCTGCTGCTCGAATTTTTGATTTGAAAGATATATTCACAATGATAAAATCTTGTGCTGTAGCTAAAAAGCAAATTCCTAATGTTCAATATTTGGTTTATGGTGATAATAATGCCGTTCCTGAATATACTGCACAATGTGAAAAATTAATCGCTGAATTAGATTTAAAGGGTAATTTTAAATTAGCAGGTTATCATGAAAAACCACATGAGTTATTTTCTGAAGGTGATATCTCAATTTTGACTTCTATTTCAGAAGGGTTTCCATACACCGTTTTAGAATCGATGAGTTGTGGTATCCCAGTTGTAGCAACAGATGTAGGTGGTGTAACAGAAGCATTAGATGAATCTTGTGGATTTATTTGTAAACCAAAAGACCATGTTGAAATTGGAGAGCGAGTTGTTGAATTATTAAACAACAAGGCTTTGCGTGAAGAAATGGGTAGAAATGCACGTCAAAAAGTAATTGATAACTTTACAATTGGTAAATTTATCGATGCCTATGAAAATGTTTACGAACAAGTGATTACTCGCGAAGTGAAAGAAGTTCAATTACCAATACTAATTCCAATTTTAGAAGAAGAACATGCAGTAAGAGCATCATAATTTTAGCCCCAAACCTCCCAAGCCTTAACCTAACCTAAAATAAATAGAATATTTGTATTCTAACAATGCAAATGGAGAAGCATAGTGAAAATATAAAAAACCTAATTCAAAGTGTAAAAGATAAAGTAGGAAAACCTGTCAGCAGTAGAGTTGTGGTTGCCACTATTGAATCATTTGGAATTAGGGATATCGATACTGAATCAGATTTTGGTGTTTCAAACATACAAGATTTGGGTATTTACATATACAAACAATTAACTACATTACCGGAACACAGCGATAGTTTAAACCTGAAAGAACAAGAATTTGTTGAAAACAATACAGATACTGTTCAGCTTTCAGATTATATGGTTGTTAAAGCAAAAATCTTTGCACAATATTATTCTTTAGGTATTTTTCATTTACTTCCAGTATTACTACAAATAGCTGCCATTATTGTTTTTGGGTATTCATTATGGACACATGTTCATTTTAATCATTTGCAATCTACTGCTGTGGTACTAGGTGTAATGATAGGAATTATTACAAGTGGTGGTTTTGTTCAAGTGGTTGGAAGACAGGCCTCCTTTTATTGGAATTACCATGATTATTCCATGACTAAAAAAACAATAGACTATTTGCTTAAACTTGGTATTAAGTCTTTATTTATCATTTTTTCAATAATCTTTTTTGTAAACGTTTTTATACACATTTATCCTTTTAAAGTTTTATTGATTGTATTTACATATGCCTTCTTTGTTGGAACTTTACTTTTAATATTAGCACCATTACATACCATTAAACAAAGATGGATGATTACAATAGCAGTAGTTTTAGGAACTTTAACTACTGTACTTTTAAATAAATATTCAACTTTACATATCTATTTTACGCATTGGATTGGGATTGCAGTCGCAATCATAACTGCTAAAACTTATATCTATTTTTTCTTTCGTAATTATTTAAAAAATTATCCGCCAAAAGCGGATTTGAATATTAAAACTTCTGTTTTTATTTATCAAAACCATCGTTATTTTTTATATGGACTTTTCGTCTATTTCTTTATTTTTATTGATAGAATTTTAGCTTGGTCAGCTAATTTTGGTCATCAATTACCATTTATAGTTTTTTTCGAAAAGGATTACGAATTAGGTATGGATTTAGCCATTTTAGTGTTTTTGTTATTAGCAGGAGTTTTAGAATTTAGTATTGCTTCTTTTACGCGATTTTTAGATATTACTCAAAAATTAGTAAAGTTTGAAAACGCAAAAAAATTCAATAATGAATTACACAAATTATATTGGCAAAATATTGGTGTTTTATTGGTTTCGGCCTTATTGATATATTTGTTTATTTATCAAGTAATGTTTGCGTCTTGGGGATATAAAGGTCAGTTTAATGAAGATCTTGAAATTATTAGCATATTTGTTTGCAATATTGGAGGTTTAGGCTATTTCTTTTTGGCTTGGGGTATGCTTAATACATTATATTTGTTCACATTAGGTCAAACTCAAGAACCGTTAAAAGGAATAATTTATGCTATTGTTATTAATATCACTGTAGGCTTTTTATTAAGCCGTTTTATAAGTTTTGAATATAGTGTTTTTGGAATGTTTGCTGGTTCCTTATTTTTTATGTTTTATACTTTGAGAAAAGTATTCTTCTTTTTCAAAAAATTAGATTATCATTATTATGCGGCGTTTTAATTTATTCTTCTTTTTTATTCCAGCTCTATTAAGTAGCTCTTTTATCAATTTACCAATTGATAAAAGCTCCCTATTAGTATGTTATGGAAAAATAGAAGCCGCAAAAATAAAAGGTTATCAATATGTAATTTTAGAAGAGAAAAACTTCAGTAAAGAAGAAGTAAGTTTAATAAAAAAACACAATAAAAAAGTGTTTGCTTACATTAGTCTAGGTGAAGTTAATGCAAATGCTACTCATTATAGTTTATTAAAAAATGATATTTTAGGAAAGAATGAAAATTGGAATAGTTATTATTTAGATTTAAAATCTGATAAAACGAATATTGTATTGATGCTTTTTATTAAAAGAATTTTACATAAAGGCTTTGATGGATTATTTCTGGATAATATTGACAATTTTGGTTCATTTGGGCCTCAAAAAGATCAACGGAAAGAGTTAATTGCTTTAATGAAAAAAATCAAAAAACAATATCCAAAACATTTGCTCATTCAAAATTCTGGAGCTGAGTTCATTGAAGATACGCATGACACTATTGATGCCATTTTGTTTGAATCGGTTGCGTCAAATTATAGTTTTAAAGATAATTCATATAAACTGCGAGAAGAAGGAGATTATAAAAATTATCTTAATCGCTTAAAAGTTTTGAAAACCAATTATAAATTACCAATTCTTATTGTAGACTATGCTGATACGCAAAGTTTAAACGCGTCATTAATTAAGCGACTTTCTGCTACTAACTTTGACTATTTTATTGGTAAACTAGATTTACAAACTATACCAAACTATCCCAAAAGTAAGTAATGATTCTATCTAGCACCATATTAATCGGTTTTATTAGGCTCATTTTGTTGTTGCTATTTTTATATTATTGCAATAACAAGTTGGTAAAAAGAAAAGAAAGCCACACGTTATTACAATTCGTTGTTAATGAATGGTTTAAATATGGTAGTTTATCCATAATTATATTATTTGCACTCATCCAATTAAAAATATATAGTTTAATCAATTTCTTACTGATTTTACTTTTTCTTATTTTGCTAGATGTTGCTGGAATTAAGAATTTTAAAAATCCAGTTAGATTTTTTAAAGAAATATCGAAAGAGCGTTTCTTTGAATTTATTAAAAATAACGAAAATAAAAAATCGATAAAAGAAATAATTCAATTAGAAAAACCTATAAAAATAAAAGATGATAGAGTTTTTATTTTTTATATAACGATCGTTCTAATTTTAGCAGCTTTTATAGGGCGTTATTATTTTTATATTTATGATATTTATTTACTATCTGATTTATGGTTAACCGATTTGTATAAAATTATTCAATTTGATTCTAATAATTGGTTTAGTGCCGAAGTTGCTGTAGAAGGGGAATTAGCATTTGCCAATTTATATTCAAAACTATTACATGTAAGTCCAGAAGTTGCCCTACAATCACTTTCGATTATTGAAGACGTTTTATTGAGTTTAATTATATTTTGGAGTATTCGAAAACTTACATTTTCTCCAGTTTTTGCTCCTTTAGTTGCATTTTTTGGTTTCTTATTTTTATATACTTTTTCTCCAATTGAACTTCATTATTTATTGCAAAACCAACCTGTTAAAATGGGAATTACTTTTTGTATTCCAGCCATGATTTATACTATGCGGCCAGATGCAATTAAGTTTAAAAACACCAATTTTTTTATCAGCTTTGTTATTTGCTTTTTTGCAATCGGTTTAATCGATTTGTTTACATTACTTATATTAATGCCACCTTTTTTGATTATTTCGCTTCTTTTTAGCAATTCTAATTTTAAGTATTTTAAATTGTATGCTTTGGGTGCATACATTACAGGAACTGGATTAATTCTAGCAACCTATTATTTTCTATGTATGTATAATCAAAATGATTTTTTAATTTTTCTTCAATCAAGTTTAATATCGGTTTCTTCATTTACTTATATGCCTAATTTGGCAATTCCTTTTGAACAGTTACTTACCTATTATCAATATGTTTCGTTGTTAAGTGTTCTTGTTTTACCCTTTTTAATTTGGTATAAAAAAGAAGACTGGAAAGCTGCACTTGCATTTATATTATATTTTAATTTTTTGGTGACACTTAGTTTTTTGAATATTGAATGGATAGATGAGGATTTACTCCGATTAGCATTAGCCGTTATTATCCCAATAACCCTTGGAATTTCTGTAGGCGTAATAATAAGGTTATTTTATCCCATTTTTAAAAGAATTAAAAAATATGAATATCATTTTGCAAGTTTTTTTGCAATACTTGTATTAGCAGGAATTATATATTCTCAAAAAAATGTTCTTGACGGAATTCAATCATCTGATAAAGCAGCACGAGTTGTTTTAGATGCTTATGATGAAATTACACATAATTATTTCCCTTTATCTTATGCAGTCGTTAATGATAATACTACGCAAACTATCAGTTTAAATAAACACTTTTTCATTAATTATGAAGACTTTCTTTTAGATTATTTAGAAAGTGATTTGATGTATCATTATAACAAAAAAAAGCCTAATTTTTTAATAGATAATCCACAATATGTAATTCCAAAAAGTATTTTAGTATTTGTTTATAAAAAAAATAAGGAAGAAAATAATCCTTTTGCAGATCAAAAAGAGTTGGAACCTTTACTATTAGATATTATTGAAACTTTAAAAAAGCGAGGTCGAGAAGTAAATAATATCTATCAAAGCACAACGCTAGATGTATATGAAATTGTAAACGAACCCAAATCAAGTAGAATTGATGATTTAATTTATTAATAATGAAAGAACGTGCCCCAAAATATCGAATTTTCAAATATTGCTTACTATATTTAACTTTAGTTTTTACTTATAGTTGTGCCGATTTTGATGCTATTCTCAATCCTAATGATGCTAATTTATTTTCAACTGAAAAACAAAACACTTCCTTAAAACGATATGCTGACAATGATCTAAATTTACCGCCTTTGGTAGAATACATTATCGACTTTGAAAATCCAATGAGTGTAAAATATAGTAATCATTTAAAAAAATTAACCAATTACACAAAAATTCCATATAAAACAATCAATATTAAAACATGGAATGCTAAATTAGAAATTGCCGAATCTACTAGGGTTTTATGTGTGTTTGAAACCAAAAAATTAAATGATGAATCAGTAAAAAAGATATTAAAATTTGTTTCTGATGGGGGAACGCTTTTTTTGCCATTTGCATGTGAGGATAAACGATTTGGTTTTATGATAGGAATGAAAACTAACTCAGAATATGCCACAGATGTAACTTCATTTGGAATTCAATTTACAGAATCATACATTCCAACTTTAAAAGGAATTGCAACTCGTGAACTTATTACACATTTTGGTATGAGTGGTGACAATTTTGACAAAACAAAAATTAAAATTTATGCAACTGCAATAAATAATAAATCCTATCCTGCCATTTTAGCAAATAAAATAGGGAAGGGGAAAGTGGTTAATTTAAATTCAACTTTTGAATTTGAAAAAATGGATAGAGGAATATTATTTTCTGCCATGATAATGGGGCTAGAAGCAATTCCATATCCTATTGCAAATTCAAATACTATCTTTTTAGATGATTTTCCAGCACCTTTATACGATACAAAAGCAGAACCTATAAAATCGGAAATGAATATGTCTATTGCCGATTTTGTTCAAAAAGCTTGGTGGCCAGACATGAAAACATTGGCCAAGAAATATGATATAAGTTATACGGCAATTCCAGCATTTGATTATAATGTAAAAACAAATCCACCTTTTTTATTTATTCACTGGGATGATAAAAAAATTAGTAAAAA
>NZ_CEWOCJ010000039.1:0-5622 GCF_982512915.1 Flaviramulus sp.
TTAAAAAGTAATTCAGAATTATGATAAAATTCTTTCGAAAAATCCGTCAAAACCTGCTTATGGAAAATAAAACATCCAAATATTTCAAATACGCAATAGGCGAAATATTTTTAGTTGTGATTGGTATTTTGATAGCTTTACAGATTAATAATTGGAATGAAGATCGGCTAACGAAACTTCAAATAAAAACCAATCTTTCAAATCTTTCCAAAGCTATTCAACAAGATTATGACCTTTTGAAAGAAATAGAAGAAATTAATGACTTCAGGTATAACTCAATAAATCAAGTATTAAGATGGGCCGAAATTCCTTTACAAGAAATAGACACTATCCCAATAAAACTAATGAACACATCAATATGGGAAGGACCTGTACCTAAAACATTTGACGCTGAATTTTATAAAAGATCATTTCTTTATATACAAAAACCACGCATGATGATTGTGCAAACCTATGCCATGGAAGAATTAAAAAATTCAGGATTGTATTCTAAATTAGATAATCAAAAGTTAAAAAACGAATTAAATAAGTATTATAGCGATTTGAAATGGTTTTTTGGACGAGATGAATCGTATAAAAATGAATTCGTTGATGACTATGAAAACTATATTAACAATAAGTACAATTTAACCGTACTTGATGTTCCCTTTATTAGAAATCCTTTAGCGTCTATAAAAAAAGATGCAGGACTTGTTGTGAGGTTAAGAAACGTGAAAGATAATGCTGGTTGGAGAATTTATGGTGCTAAAACAAGCAAAAATAGAGCGAAAGTGTTGCTTAAAGAAATACAAAATGAAATTGACCAACTGTAGCGCCTTATCGATGTTTACTATGTATTAAAAGTGAAATTTGAAAACACTCAAACTACTGTATGAGTCTAAAATAAAGAAAGACTAACCAAAAAATTCCCGCTTTTTCGGGCAATAAATATGATAAAACTCTTGCGTAAAATGCGTCAAAACCTACTTTTGGAAAACAAAACATCCAAGTATTTTAAATACGCTATTGGTGAAATTATTTTGGTGGTGATTGGAATTTTAATAGCGCTGCAAATTAATACTTGGAATGAGCAAAGGAAACTTAAAATTGCCGAACAAGAAATTTTACACAACCTTCTTAACGAACTTAAAATAAATAAAGAAAGACTCAATTATTATCTTGATAAACATTTAGAAGGATATCAAAGTGGTTTTTATTTACTGTCTTTATTTCAGAAGGATATTAGTGCAATTCCTGAAATAAAATTAGATTCAACCCTAGGAAAAATTGAAGAGGTGCTCACTTTTGAAGCGAGTGATGGTATTATAAAATCGCTGATTGCCTCTGGAAAAATAGATATTATTCAAAATACCGAATTAAGATCACTCATTACCTCTTTTGATGGTTTTGTAATTAATGCCATTCAAGAAACAGAAACATTAAAACTGTTAATTAATAATCGACTTTGGCCATCAATAGATGGTAAAATAAGTTCATCAAACAGATTAAGAACTTACAAAGATTTTGGTGAATATCCAAAAGGTAGCTATGCTTCAGATTATGAATGGTTTTTTAAAAGCCAAGAAATGGAAGATATTATTAGCAACATAAGTAGCTGGATGAAAACCATTTATATAGATGAAAAAGAATTATCTGAGAATATTGACGCTATGATTTTGTTGGTTGAAAATGAGATAAAAATAAAAACCAAATAGTTTTTTTAAAATTAAACGAAGAGTTATGAAAAGAAGAATTAGTGTAAAAATGACAGTAGTATTTTTTAGTGTAATTTTATTTTCTAATCATAGTTTTTCTCAAGAAATTAAATACAAAACCTATTCCTATACAGAACTCTTTCAACTAATTGAAGCAGAACAAGATTCTGTTTTTACTTTAGAAAATGCACTTATAAAACCAAATTATAAAACAGATCAAAAGTTTTTTGTTGATTTTAACCTCTTACAAGCTGGTAATCTATATAAAGAAATTGACTCCCTTTTTACAATTAACAAAGAAATTAAATTGACTAATGTACAGTTTAACCCCCTTAACATTGATGAAATTAATGAAATTGATAGAGATAATATAAAATTTGCAACATTGTGTAATCTCGAATTTTCTAAACCTGTAAGCTTAAATAATGTTGCTAATATATTTTTTTACAAGGTTAAATTTAATTATAAACCAAGTGTAATATTTACACCAACTTTTAAAAAATCTTACAGTACTATTAAAACTTTCGGAATGTTTGAGATTTTTGGTTTTATAAATTGTTTATTTAACGATGGTATAGAGGTTAAAGATAATTATAGTGAAGATAAAACTAAAGTTCAATTATGCATTTACAATTCACTTTTAAAATCTCAAACTGTTTTATTAGATGAAGTATTTCCAATAAATTCTTGGATGAATTTTAATGATTTCTGGAAGTTTGAGTTTAATTATAATCAAGTTGAAGGTAAAGGATCAGTCAATTTATTCCTTACAAATATTAACGAACTACAAATTACGAACAATACTTTTACAGATCTAGTTAGAATGGAATTAGAACTAGATAAAAATTCAACTTCAGATATTTTTAATAACAAATTTAACAGTAGAGTATTGTTAAATGCACCCAATATTTTAAGTTCAAGCATTAATTTAGATTACAACCAGTTTGACAATAACTTATTGTCTTTAAATGCAAATAGTTATTTTTTTGACTTTCATAAAGATACTATTAGCGATTTTAAACCTGATGAAGATCGTTGGTCAAAGAGAAATCTTGATTATTATCAAAAACAAGTTTTAATAGAAAACAACAATGCTTTTAAAATAGAAATTAAATTTAAAGGACAATTGCATGCACTTTACAAACAACAGTTTGATAATGAATACGCTAATAAAGTATATATAGAAATTAAGGATTTAGAAACTAAAAGATTAGCTTTCTTATATTCAAAATCTCCATCTTTCGACACTTTTTTTACTTGGAAAATTAATCAATTCTTAAAAGTATTTTCTGCTTACGGAACAAAACCATCGAAGGCAGTAACCTTTTCATTGTATGTAATTTTACTCTTTGCGTTTATCTATTTGTTATTTCCAAATTCTTGGGATGCTCATGGAAGAAAACGAATTATGAACAGGTATGCTTTTTTCTTTACCTACATGAACAAAAAAGCTGGCATTCATGAAGTGTATTTAGACAATCAAAAAGAAGATTTGTTAGAGTTTGATGAGTTTAAAACCTTGGTTGAAAAACAAGGAAAAACAGTTCCTAAATTTTTTACAGCAACTGCTCTCCCACTCTACAAATGGGCAATTTCTGGAACCAAATTTTCTGCAAGCGTGTTAAAACGTGTAGATATTATGAAAGGCACTTGGAGTGACTTACCTCAATCAAAACGCATTTGGAAATCGTTCTTGTTAATTGGTGCTTTTACAGTGGCTATTTGTTACGACATTTTCATTAAAATGCTCAACGCTTTAATGCTCTCCATCAACACGTTTACTACCTTAGGTTTTGGAGAAATACCCATCAAAGGTTTACCTAGATATTTGGCTATTATTCAAGGTTTTATAGGTTGGTTTATGCTGACTATTTTTTCTGTTTCACTAATAAGTCAACTACTTAATTAATATGAAAAAACAACTCAACTTTCTCAGTTTACTATTATTTTCTACTTTAGGGTTTTCTCAAGAAATTAAATTTAAAGAATACTCATATTCAGAGTTTTTTAAAATGATTGAAGACGAACCATCAGACGTATTCTCTCTAAAAAATGCTGCCATTGTATTTGACAGTATTACAGACATCGCACATGCCAAGATTGGTTATTTGATTAACGATAGTGCTTTTATGAGAAAAGACACCATAAAAATAAAGAAAGCACTAAAGCTTGAAAACATCTTCTTTGTAAGAGATCCAAGAACGCTTAATACCGAAAAATATATTGAGGCACTCTATTATCTCTCTTTTGAAGAAAAGGTTGACTTGAAAAATTGTTTTGCCTATTTTGATAGATGCAGTTTTAAAAAAGAAGTGAGCATATATTTTGATACTACCGTAGAAAATATGTATCAATCCTATTATAATACACAATTTAATCTACTATTAAGTTTTGAAAAAAGTACTTTCATGCAAGGCATATTTTTTAGAACCCAATCATTTGAGGATAAAGAAATTCAAGTACAGTTCCGATTAATTAAATGTGACGTTTGGCCTTCAAATAATGAAAGGATTAGTAATTTTTTTAACACAGGACTAATTAGTAATTTCGAGATTTCAGAATCTACGTTTTATGGCGACAAAGAGTTAAGGATTTTCTCTAAAGGTAAAAGTTTTTTTGAAATTACTGGAAACGATTTTAAAGATAACCAACTGGAATTAGATTTGGGATATGAAAGTAGTTACCAAGGCTTTTCGTTAGCATCTAATAATATTAACAAACCTGTACTTCTTACTTTAGGTGAACTTGTTCAAGAAAATTATTTGGATTGGGGACAATTTAAAAATGGTATCATAAATACAAGATCTTTTTTTAATTATATATGGAATAATTGTAAGCCATCTAATAATGATGAAATTTACAGATTATATAGTTCTGATAGTTTACAAAATGTTTATTTACAAACCTTTAGACATACACATAAAGAAACCTTTAAGGCCGAAACAAAATTACTCGGCAAATTTCAAAGTCATTATAACAGTCAGCATGATTCCGAGTTTGAAAATGCAGTTTTTATGGCAATTAAAGACCTTGAAACCAGGCGACTTGGCTATTTATATTCGCAAGACCCTAGTTTCGATTCATATTTTAAATGGAAGGTTAACCAATTCCTTAAAGTGTTTTCAGCCTATGGTACAGAACCTTCTAAAGCCATCACTTTTTCAGTTTATGTCATTCTTTTCTTTGCTATGATTTATTTGTTTTTTCCAAACCATTGGGACAGTCATGGAAGAAATCGTATTCTTCATCGCTTTGGTTTTTTCCTTAAATATATCGATAAAAAAAGTGGGATGCATGATGTATATTTAGAAGAAAAACAAGGAGAATTAATGGTCTATGAAGAGTTTAAAAAGTTGCTCGAGGAGAAAGCAACTCGAGTTCCTAGGTTCTTTATTTCTGTTGGATTACCTTTTTATAAATGGTCAATATCTGGAACAAAATTATCAGCTACTATTTTAAAACCTTTTGATATTATGAATGGTACCTGGAATGAGCTACCAAAGAACAAACGCATTTGGAAATCTATACTTCTAGCAGGTGCATTTTTAATTGCTGTGGCATACGACATTTTCATTAAAATGCTCAACGCTTTAATGCTGTCTATAAACACTTTTACTACCTTAGGTTTTGGTGAAATCCCCATCAAAGGCTTGCCACGTTATTTGGCCATTATTCAAGGTTTTATAGGTTGGTTTATGTTGACTATTTTTAGTGTGTCATTAATCTCTCAATTGTTAAATTAATATGATAAAGTTTTTTAGAAAAATCCGTCAAAATCTACTTATGGAAAATAAAACATCAAAGTACTTTAAATACGCTATTGGCGAAATTGTATTGGTTGTAATTGGAATTTTAATTGCACTTCAAATTAATAATTGGAATGAACAAAGAAAAGTAAACAGTTATGAAAACCAAGTTTACTTACAAA
>NZ_CEWOCJ010000040.1:0-5497 GCF_982512915.1 Flaviramulus sp.
GAGATACTGGCGCCTCTAGGGTCAGAAATGTTTTTATTATTTATCCTATACTGATTCTGCCTGTATTCAAGTACACCTTTACTATTATTCAGTATAAAAATACATTTTTAAAAACATTAAATTTTTTTCGGCGTACATGTAATTTCTCTTGTGATGAAAGTTAAAATGATATATTAAGAATTGTTTTAAAATAAATTTGGAAATTTCATAAACCCATATAAATTCCAATTTATATGATTCTTTAAGTACAATTGAAAAAGAAAGAATCTCAAATATAATCTCCTTAATTCAACAAAAAAAAGAAATATCATCAAGTTTAATTGAGTTTAATAAAAATTTATTGAATTCAATTAGAGTTATCCATCCTGAAATTTTAGATAGCTATAATAACGAATACAACGAATTAATATTAATTAGTTATAATTATATTAACTCAAAATACAATGGATTTGTTAATAAAAATGAAAATATTGTAGTTGGATTTAATAAAATTGGGATAATAGCAAACCAAAAGGGAATAAAATACTCGTCTGTTTTTAATGAAATAGGAAAATTATTAGAACAAGGTCTTTCACCATCCATACGTCAATTATTTTATTCATCAAATTATATATTAACTATTCAATAATAAAATATTTTATAGATGGAGGATTAGAATTATCAAAGCCAACATTTCCAGATAGTTCAACTAATATTATTTCTTGAATCTCATCAATCTTAATGATTTTGTTATATTTCAATTTTATATAATTTGAAATATCAATTAAAGAGATTGAATGGTTACTTTTTTGTAATGAATACATAATCATTTCAGCTTTTGAAAAATCCAAACTAATTTTATTGTTTTCTAACATATAGTATTTGTAAGTAGATTTATCAAAAAAAACAATGTTTTTAAGTTCATGATAAATAGTTTTATTTATGTCTTTAACGGAATAAATATTATTTGGTTCTAGAAGATTCAATTTTAACAGAATTTTCCTTGATTTTAGTTTGCCTCCCCTTTTCAATGTTTCTAAAATAAGTTCTTTTAATTGCATAATGAATAATTTTATTACAAAATTCTAAAATATTATTGTCAAATACAGTCAAAACATAAATTAATTAACTTTAATAATTATTATTTTATATATTTGCAAAGTATTTCGAACCCATTAAGGGTACCAACCGAGTGAAGACACCACGGTGGTAAAACAATACGGACTGTCTAGTCAAAATAAACGTTAGTTTACCCAGACACCTTATTTATCGGAATACAAATAACGATTGTTTAACTAAATCTTTATTTGTATGAAAAATTCATTGCAAATTACTTTGAAAAACCAAGCCACAATTCAACTAGCGGCTACGGTTAAAAAAACAACTGACACTTTTGTAAAAGTGCATGAACTTCAAGAGGGCACTTTGCCATTATTTCTTGAAATTGAACATCAACAAATTAACACTGTTTTGGAGCTAACTAAAGTTTCTCCCTTTGTGTTATTGTATTTCGATGATGCACTACAATTTGCAGGAGCTGCCTATAGCTTAAATGGGTCTAATAGTTCATTTGGTGTGGGTACATTGTACAAAAAAGTTCTATTGCTGCACTACCCAATTTCTTTTGTGTTAGAGGAAGTTTTGAGCTTAACTTTAATCTCATAACTATGGCGTATTTATTTATTCAACGCTCAGGCGACAAAGAAAAGATAATGGAGTTACTAATAGAATTTAAACAATGTTCTAAACAAGAATTAGTAGCCCGCTATAACAGAACCGTAGAAGTGGGTATTGTTGGCGTCCATGCGCAAGCCCAAATGTTGGTGGCACTATACAACGCTTTTAAAACTGCTTTTGGGAAATCACCCATTAAAGTAGAAGAAAATAGTATCATCCGTTTGACCGGAAAGATTGTATTAATTGGTGAGAAGTGGCAATATAGTACTAATCCTAAAACCGAATAAGATGCAATACTTAATGTCACGTTATGGTGGGTCGCTAATGATTATTGGGAAAGGGAAAGCCAGTATTGAAAAACTTCCCGAAGACCAATCGCTGGATAATATGCTAGATAATTATGCCACAGCAATCATTCCCAATCATTTTTATATTTCCTCCTATGATGCATTGCCTGAATGGATGGGCGGCATGGATAAACTCTACTTTCCAAAAACGGTAAAACTAGGAACACTAGAACATCGCTTTAACGAAATTTCAATTCAACATGATATAACTGTGGTAACCGATATTTACATAAGTTACCATCAATGGAGCAATGTGTTTGCTGTTTTTATAAAAACCCACAAAGGGGATTTGGATTATTTTATTGCAAATTATCAAGAGCGATATGATTATGTACTTCAGGTATTTATCAGATCAATTATTGAAGGATATGACCAAAGTTTATCAAAAAACCCCGATTATATTGAAAAAATACTTTTAATTCTATGCTATAAAATGGGATTAATTTATGAAAACGATATAATTGAATTTATTCCATCAAAAACCTATTTAGGAAAAAAGATAACAAAAGAATTCGCTGAATCAATTAAAGAAAGGTTAGTAGGAGTAGAGACTAACGAGGATTTAAGGAATTTATTAGTAAACTATAAAAATAAAAACAATGAAAAATAATATTCAAAATTTAGATGAAGGCATGTTTGAAAGACGCTCCTTTTTGCAAGGCTATGGTAAATTTCCATACATTATTTATAAATCAGGACATGCAATTTATATGCAAATTCCCATTCATTTTAATAAAAACAATGACTTTGACAATTATCCAGGTATTCATATTAATGGAATTGATGCATTTTCATTAGAGGAATATCATAGCAATTTCAAAGGTGAACTTCATGATGTTTTGATTGAACGAAGCAGTTGGGTTAAAAATCAAATTGAGGAACAAACAAAAAAACCTGTTAAAATTTGTTTAGTAGAGGCCGAAGATTCCGCTTATTTTTTTGAGGAAGATGAAATAAAATTTAGCCCCGAAATACCAAGTGGAGGAACTCTAATTTCGCAAGATGGTAAAATACTAGGGATGAATAGTAATCATTACATTTAAAAACATGGAAATTATTATAGAACCACACGAAGTAAAAATAGCACCAGAATTAAAAAATGCGGTAGATACTCTTGCAGAAGAAGAGTCGCAAGTAATTATTCATTTACATCTCAAATTTGATGCATTTTCAACGATTCGTATATGGAAATCAACCTATCTAATTCCACATACTAAAGGAGATAAAGTAAACCTTGTGCATGCCGAGAATATAAGCTTTTATCCGGAATGGACTTTTTGTAGAACAGGAGAAACAGTTTGCACGCTTATTTTTAAAGGTTTGCCAAAAGACTGTACTGTGTTTGATATGGTAGAAGAAATTCCTGAACCGGGAGGTTTTTATATCCCAAACATCCGAAGGAATAATTCGGATGTGTATCACCTTGAAATTAATTATAGTAGCTAAATTTAATTATGAAAAAATTAATCCTGCACATCCCTCACGCTTCTGTAAATATTCCTCTTTTAGAGGGTTATATACAAGATGCTGATAAAATCCAAAATGAGCTTATTACACTCACCGATTGGTATACTGATGAGTTGTTTTATTCTGAATCAGATAGTATGGTTAAAGCACCTTTTTCGAGAATTTTCTGTGATGTGGAACGTTTTGAGAATGATGATGATGAAATCATGTCAAAAGTTGGCATGGGAGTATTATACGAAAGTTTTGATGATGGAAGTTTACTCAGAAAAGTTTCCCCTGATTTACGTTCAAGAATCATTACAGATTTTTATTGGAAACACCACAACAAATTCCTTGAAGAAGTCGATAAGCAATTAATTAATGACGGAAGTTGTTTAATTATAGATTGTCATTCCTATCCATCCAAACCATTACTCAGGGACTTGGACCAAACATCAGAAAGGCCAGACTTTAACATTGGAATTGATAAGTATCACACGCCTCAAAAATTGATAGATGCTTCCATAGCATATTTTGAACAAAGTGGCTATTCCATTGGTGTTGATTGCCCCTATAAAGGAACCATTGTTCCTTTAGTACATTATCAAAAAAACGATAAGGTTCATTCAATTATGCTCGAAGTGAATAGAAAATTATATCTCAATGAGCCCACAAATGAGAAATCTGAGCGTTATAATGAAACAAAAAAAATCATAGCTGGATTTATTGAAATGATTAAAATTGAAAGCAACAAATAAATCAAATATTAAATACAATAGTTGTATTTCGTTTTTTAAATCCTATTTTTAAAATTTAATGAACCTTTAAAATCAATTAAAATAATGAAAGTCCTCATCCTTGCCCCGATGGAAATAGAACAAGTCAAAATTCAGACTGCCTTGTCGCGTATTTCAAATTTAAAACATGAGTATGAAGTTGTCATTTCTGGTATTGGACGAGAAAGTACCGCTAAAGCATTGATGCAATTACCCCAAAACGATGTTTGTGTTTTAATGGGATTTGCTGCTATTGTTGGTAAAGAAAGTGAATTACCCGTACCTTTAGGTTTTGGAAAACCGATTGAAATAACAAATTCGTCCTTGTATGGATACGAAGGAGGTTTATTTGAAAATGGTGCATCAATTATTTCTGAGTCTAAAACAAAACTTCCGAGTTTAGCTTCACTTACTTCGGATAAATTTGTAAGAACAACCGATTTGGCGGAACAAACCATAATTAACATGGAAGATTACACCTTTATGTTTTTAAAAAAACCACAAGATTTTATTGTACGCATCATTTCCGATTTCCTTCCTCATGAGAGTGAAATAGATTTTTTTGAAGAAGTAAAGGGAGTTGATTTTATGGAAGCTATTCAATTAATTGACAACACCATAGATTAAAATATTTTGATTGAAAATATTAATTCCTTTTTTTAGTTTAAAATCCATTAAGTGAAAAGTTTGTTGCTTTCCTAAAAGACTAGACAAATGTAATCATCAATAAATTTATGTCGATATATTTTATCAGTAAGAACTTCAAAAAAATTACGAAATATCTACAAATTTAAAATAATTCCTGCAGATGATAAATAATTTTCATATTACCATTTGACTTTTCAAAATCATTTATCTATTTATTAAAAAAGAGAATTACTCTGTTGATGTTAGTCAAAAACAAAGTGGTTATATAATTCCCAAATAATTATCTAATTTCTTGATTCTGTTATATCAGAGGACTAATTCTCTTTAATTAAACTTTAATTAATAGAGATAGATCTACTATGCAAACAAAAGAATGGAATACCAAAAAAGAGATATTAGAACTATACCCAATATCTTTAGCAACCTACAAAAAGAGAATTAAGAATATTGATTCATCTAAAACAAAATTCACAACTTCTAAAACAGGTTCCCCAACCAGGTTAATTCATCATTCCATATTGGATGAGTTATTCAGAAAGAGAAGACGATTAAGTTCTAAAGAATTTGAACAAATGTACGTCTTCAAACTAAATTGGACTTTTGCTAAGAGAGTATTTAGTTAAT
>NZ_CEWOCJ010000041.1:0-5483 GCF_982512915.1 Flaviramulus sp.
TCAAAGCCTTACGAACTCGAACACCTCCAACTATTTGACCTTTCATCTTAACCGTTGCATCAATATAAAGTTCAACTGTAACAGGCATCTTCCAAGTGTTCAGATTTGCACCACCATTACACAATCTGCGAATCGTTGCGGCATTGGTTGCGTTAAGTACTAAAGGCTTAATTGATTCGTTAAAGTAAGCTATATTAAAGTTGCCTTTACTACCAGCAACTACTGCTCCTTGTTCGTGCCATACTTCATTAATAGTTACGATTAGAGATTGACCATTCTCTAACATTTCCTCTAGATCAATAACTCCGAGGTGGTCTGATTTGTAAGCTATTCGATAGCTAACGTCTTTTGTTTTCATATTATTTATGTTTTGTTTATGTAAAAATACTGATTAATTCAATACATGATACCATGCTATGCTAGTTTAGAATGATTCTAAATTATAGGTAAGATAACCGTATCAAACAAATCAAAGAAATCATCCATACCCCTGATGATATAATAGTCATTTCCATAGACTTCATTTAGTTTCTTTTCGTAACTCTTTTGATCGTCACTTTGTCGGTCCTTGTATTTCGTCTTAATGTTTTGTGCTTTAATCTCAATACAAAACAATCGGTTGTTCTTGCTTATCTCAACATCATGGTGACCTTTCTCAAATTCAGACTTTCGATAAAACGTGTTGACTTTCTGAATCTCTCTACCTGAAGGATGTATTAACGTTTCGGTTGTGCTGGTACGTTTAGCAGCTGAATCAGTAATCGAGAGCTTCAATCCTTTAGCTTTACAAAATGCCTTAAGATTTGCTTTGATTCCTTTCTCATTTGTATCGACTGCTATTGTAATGGCTCGACAGTTGTCCGGTACGTTAGGATATAAGATTCGATTCTCAAATAGTAAGATTTCGTATAAGCGGAGCTTGTTTGTTTTGGTCATGTTAAAATAGTTTAGTCTGCGCCATGTGGTTATTAATCCGCTGCATTGCCTTATCAAAGTATTCCTTATCCAATTCACAAGCTGTAAGGTCGAATCCGTAATCGTGACAAGCTATTGCTATACTTCCTGAGCCTAAATGCGTGTCGAGTATTTTATCTCCTTGCTTTGCGTAATTATCAAGAAGCCATTTGTATAATTTAATTGGTTTTTCTGTTGGGTGAGTCCTTGTAAATTGTATTTGCTGAATAGATGTTTTAATTATTTTAGCAGATTTATCAATACTTATCCAAGCATATTCGCACATTGCTTGGTCTAACCCTTCAGGCTGACATTTATCCCAACAAATCATACCTCTTGAATTTCCTAAAATATCTAAAAAATAATTACCACCCCAAATAATTTGATTTTTTGAAACTCTTTTTAATTCATTAAAATATTCTTGATTTGGTCTATCAATATCCCAATTTTTAGGTGTATATTTTATTTTTGAATTTTTATTTTTTTGCTTTCGTTTTGCGTAGTCAATCCCATAAGGAGGGTCAACAATAGCCAAATCAAAATAGTTGTCAGGATAACGAGCCATTAGCTCCATGTTGCATTCATTAGTTATATTTATCATATCCTTTCTTTCAATCGTTTAATTAATAGTTCCTTCTCATTTTCTAGTAATCGTTTTTTTTCTTTACTCACCATTTCCTTAATGCTTAAAATACCCAAACCTTCAGATACTTGTTTAGCGTTGTTTAGTGTTTTCATCCTTCTATTTTTTTAATTAAACGTTGTATTTGCACTCTTGAAACTCCTAACAATTCAGCAACCTTTGAACGGTTGAAATGTGGATCAGCTGAATGAATGGCTTTTAATTTATCAAATGTATTTTCAACACCTTTAGATGCTGTTTTCAAATCCTTTATTTCAGTTGCTTCAATTTTAATCTTCTTTGCATTCATTACAAAATAGTCACTTAATCTTTCAGCCTTCAATATGCTTTCTTTAGATATTTCCATTGAATTAACATTATCCTCAAATGCTGAAGAAAATAAATGTATCAATAAAGCAAACCTGGGGATGTAACTTTTTTGTTTTGGATACATAGATTTAAGATACTCATTCTCATCTTCATTATTTTGATGCTCCGTAATTTTATTAAATATCCTTTTCCATTCGATTTTAGCCTCTTTGTCAAACTTACTTAACTGCGTTTGTATTCTACCTTCATTATCTCTTTTTAGTAGCTTAGATTTGAGCGTTTGAAAAAAGTTAGTTATCGTATCAGAATACCATTGAATATCTGAATAGTGTAATTCATTCTCGTTATAAGAATCGACCTTTGCATCTGGAAACGTTAAAAGCATACGGTCCAAAAATCCATTATCTTTATTTTCATCCGTTGCAAACTGATTGAAGATACTCGGTTGGATACCACCAAGAACAGGAATAAATGGTTTTTCTATGAATGATCCCTGGCGAGTCATTCTATTAAGTGAAACCGATTTACCACTCCAACATGATAACCAAAATTCTAAATCTGATCCAGCACGATACTTATTCATATCCTTAAACCATCCTGCTAACTCATCTTTAAATACACCAACAGCATTATCACTTTCTTGGTGCAAATCAACTAATGCTTCCAATGTAATATCGTTTGCAATAAATTGAGATTTAATTGGTTTCTGAGGCTCAGTAAGTTCTTCTTTCTCTTTTTTTGGTAAACTCATGTAGTAATTATACTGTTCTAATTGTATATGATAGCGTTTTATCTCTTTGAAGTTTAATTTATTCAATGGAAATATAACGTTATTTATTGAAGGTGTTTTACCTATTCCAGCCTTACCAACAACTGCCACCCAAATAACTCCATTTTCGTTCCATCCACGCTTAACTTCAATCTCAAATGAATTACCAACACAAACCGATATTAACCACAATAAAGAACAACCCATGTAATCAATATTACTATCTAGTTTATTATTACATTCTAGTATGTAGTATTGAATTTCTTTAGGGAATATATCTAATGGAAAAGTAATATTTTCAATTGGTAAAGGCTTTTCAATTACAGGTTTATTCTCTTCAATTTTCTTCTTTAATCTACTTCCGAACCCTTGATCGTATAAATCAATTGATGCTGCTTTAAAATCTCCATTGTGATATTTGTAAGTATAAGCGGCAAATGCACTAACTAGCTTTTCATGTGGATAAATTGTCGCAGTTGTAAATAGAAACATGCATCCACTATCTCTGAATACATAACCAGAATGCGCAGCTTCAGAGCCATGACGTTTTATAAGATAGTGTTTCTTCTTTTGACCATTTGAAGGGACAAAGAA
The DNA here is from genome assembly GCF_982512915.1 of Flaviramulus sp. Lineage (NCBI taxonomy): Bacteria > Pseudomonadati > Bacteroidota > Flavobacteriia > Flavobacteriales > Flavobacteriaceae > Flaviramulus > Flaviramulus sp. The sequence continues at coordinate 3,270 of NZ_CEWOCJ010000041.1, forward strand.
ATCTTCTTGAATAACGCTCCAAATATCAGTCTTATCATTGAAATCTTGCCAGGGTGTTATTTCATCAGCTGAATAAATCTTTTTATCTTTCTTCGGCTCTTCAGGTTTTTCTTCTATAAAGTTATAGCTTTTAGAAATATTCCAAAGTGTTTCACGATCAGCATCCGTTACAAATTCAATTTCAAAGTAAGTCTTTTTAGCATATCTTTTATTTGGATACGCAAAAATATACCCACCTGTTCCCCTAGTTTCAATTAAACATTCTTTATGACCTTTCAGTTTTGCTATATCAGTATTACCTACAACTCGCTTTGATTTGTAAAGAATGTGAAATCCACCTGATCGAGTAACATAAACAGCAAATTTATCTTCAAAGTCAACTATTGAATCTTTTAAAGTTTGGTAGTATTCATTCCAAAACTCATCCTTTTCAATCTGAGTTGAAAATACTTTTGTATCAATATCTACACATTCAAGAAAATCAAATCCACCCATAAATCCAAATGCTTTTGTACTGGATCTATTTATGCTCTCAATCAGTTGTTCCCTAGATTGTTTTTGTGTTTGTAATATTTTCCATTCTTGATTTGGTTTTTTCTGTTCTCCAACAGTAACAACTGAGAAATGGTCCAAAAATGATAAAGCTTGTTGCTCTAACTTCTTTCTTTCTTCAACATTCATATTTTACATTTAATAAAAAAGCCCCTATTATACTCATCGGATACCACCTCGACTTTCTAATAAGGGCTAAATAAGACCTTTTGTTCTATAATGTGGTATCGAACTATTGGCAAATATAATATTTATTCTTTAAAATCCTACAAATATTTTAATTTAATTTAGTGTAACATGGTGTAACATGATGTTGCACCTAATGTTGCACCTACTTTTCAATGTTTATAGGGCTTTCAGAGCAAAAGTGTAACATGTAACATGATGTTGCACCAAAAAAATATTTTTTTTTATTTTAATTTTTATTTTACCAGGTGTAACCTATGTTACACGTTACAGGTTACACTATTAAAAAACCCCACCGATCACTCAATGGGGCTTAACCTAACCTACTTACAAAACATAAAGTGTAAAGATAGGTATTATAACTTTAAGTTTCTTAATATTTTTTCAAGCACTCTAACAGTAATTGAATTACCAGCTTGTTTGTATAGTTGTGAATCACTTACAACAAATTTAAACGTATCAGGAAAGTCTTGCAAACGGAAACATTCACGTGGTGTTAAACGTCTGATTTTGTACTGATCGATAACGCTTGGTGTATATCCACCACCCATACCCATTGCAGATGTCATACATGGAGAAATTCCATCACTATCATAAACCATTCTTTCATTATTTTTTCCTTTACCCCAATGAAATAAAGGTATTAAAACACCCTGATTACATTGTGTTGCTGATTTGACTTGAATAAGTTTAGGTAGTTTGTAATCAGTTGCACTTAAACAACCGATATACTTTCCTTCACTTGATGCAACACTTCCCTTTTGTCCACCCTTATTAATATTAGCAATTTCTACACTTCCTTTTTTCTCAAACGTTAATAATTCAACCATCTTCTCACTCAAAAAATACTTTTCATCAACTTCTGATTCAAGCACATCTTTTAACCGCTTAGTCAAATGCTCTTCTTTTGGAAATTGAAAACTATTATCTTCATCATCACGAATACCAACTAAAAAAACTCGTTCACGATTCTGAGGCACACCATGTTTCTTACTGTTCAAAACTTGCCAGTACAAATGATAAGGTACTGAATTTTCATAAGGAAATAGAATAGGCAGTCCATTAACTGATTTACCGCCTAACATATTTACCCATTCCTGAAACGTTTTACCTTCATCATCTGAAAGCAATCCTTTTACGTTCTCAAATATAAAGAAACGTGGTTTGTTCTTTTGTATAAATTCGTGACTGTTAAAAAACAAAATTCCCTTATCCGAATTTTTACCCTCACGTTTTCCAGCTAAACTGAAGCTCTGACATGGTGGTGAAGTCATGTAAATATCTAAAGAATCAGATGGTATTTCTCTTTCGTAAACATCTTTAGGATAATACTTTGGCTCACCATGGTTTGCAATATAGCTTTGACGAGCGTATTTATCCCAATCACAAGCGAATATAGTTTGAAATGGTGTTATTCTACCTAAAGCAAAATCAAACGCACCTACACCGCTAAAATCACTACCTACTTTTATCATA
>NZ_CEWOCJ010000042.1:0-5330 GCF_982512915.1 Flaviramulus sp.
TTTGAAATTGTTGAATCTAAATTAATAGCATTATTAAGTTTGCTCTTTATAGAATTATAATAATCCTCATCTTGAATTTTACCTACTAAAAGCAGTGGTTTATTCATACTTTCTGCAAGTTCAATTGCGAAGGCATTATTTTTATTTCTTTTAATATTCGAAACTAAAATAAAATCAAAGTGCTTTGATATCTCTGCCTTATTATCTTTTTTGACAATACTATTCTCAAGTAAAAAAACATTTTTAAAAGAAATACCAAGATATTGAATTGCCCATTCTGTAAGTGAACGACTCACGCCTATATAATATTTTGGTTTAAAAATTTGAGAAAGTAATAAATGAAAATTCTTTTTTTTATTAAACAATCCATGATCTTGAAGTATTATTTTGCCATCAAAAGGAAATAAAAAATTAACTAAAGCCACATACCTATAAACATGTTTTAAATGGCAATGAATTATGTCAAATGATTTTAAATTTTGACTACATTCTTTCATCTTTATTAAGCTCCATTTATTTTTTCTATGTAATTCATGCTGTACAATGCCTTGATTCAACTCAGACTTCAACAATCCACCATCTAATAAAAATAAAATCGATACTTTTTGACGATTTTCAAAAAGAATATTATTCATATTTACAAAAACTCTTTCTGCTCCTCCAACATTTAATGTGTCAATAACTTGTATAATTTTCATCTCATTCTTTATAAATAGCTTGGAAAATCATCCGCAAGTGGCATTAGTAAAAAATGACATCTACCTCTATGTTTAACCTGGTCTGAACTTATCAACTTTTGTTTATCCGTCAAATACCATGCAACATACCCAACTTCATCACACCAACTTAATACTTTATCTGTATTTTCTTTCATAGACAACACTTCATTGGAATGCATCTCTACTAATATTTTAATCCGATTTGATTTAGCCGTTTCTTTTGAACCATTTAAAACAAAAAATTCTGCCCCTTCCACATCAATTTTTATAAAATCAGGAATAGATTTAAAAAAGGTTACCAAAGTATCAAGTGTAACCGTTTGAACTTTATACGACATTCCAAAAACTGCTGCCGTCTCGGCGTGACTTTTAAACATCGAGCCAGCTGATCCATGGCCAACAGTATAGAAATCAATTTCTTCGTCATTTTTATCGCTTACAAAACCCAAAAAAGATTTTGTTTTGTGAATATAATTATTATTAATTACATTCTTATTTGCCAAACTTAACGCCTCAGGATTTGTATCGATCATAATCACCTGTTGTATATTATCGTTAGTCAATGCTACTAATGCTGTTTTTCCAATATTACATCCTACATCAAAAACTATAGTACTATTTAAAGCCAATGCATTAAACCAAACTTCATCAGCATCCTTTTTTGAGCCAAAAGTTCCTTTTACTACTTTAAGAATTTTACCATTAAGTTCATGAAAAAATAATTTCTCTTTTTTATTCCTCAACTTTACGGATATAGCACTGATAATTTTTTTAAATTTCATATATTTTGATAATTAAATTTTAACTTTATAAATGTAACTGATTTTCTAAAAAAATTATATAATTCAAAATAAATAATTCTATAAAATTCTACTTAAATAAGTAAAACCTTAATTTTTTTCATATTACACTTTAAATTGCTCGTTTAATCAATAAAACAGGCTATCCTTTTACTTATTTTTCAACATTTTAGAAGCTGCCTTCCATGACAAATAAATTTGGAAAAAAACTAAAGGCAAAACAAATAGAGTGAGAAGAAAAATAATCACTTTCCCAAATTTACTTCCTTTGTATTTATAAGGAACTAAAGAGGGAATTATTTCTTTAGTTAATAAAAAACTGGTTGTTTTATTTCCGAAATACTTTCTTGAAAGATATAAAACACTAGGCACAGGCCTTGGTCCAAATAGTTTTTTTGGTCGCCAACCGTCCCAACTTCCCATTTGACGCAATCCGCCTTGACTAACTTTAAGATGGATTCGTTTTGCCTTATAATTAGAGATGTTTTTATATCCATTTAAATAACAACGCAAACCATATTCACCATCGCCCATGCGTTGCTTTTCAAATTGTAAATCAAAAAAACCAATTTTATAAAAAATTTCTTTTTTCAACAAAACATTACCTGTATCTAACTGCTCACTCCATCTAAAATAACGATAATGTTTAGGGATTTCTGCTCCTACAACACTAAGAGAAACACCAGAAGACAAATCGGCTTTAAAAAAATCTAAACATTTTAAATGCTCTTCAATCCAATCTGACTCTACTAATGAATCATCATCGTATAATAAAATATAATCGCCTTTCGCTTTTTGAATGGCTTCATTCCTTGCTTTCCACAATGCTTTTTCCTGTTGGTGCCAATAAGTTAAATTAAAATTCCATCCTTTATAAAAATCATCTTGAAAAGGTTCTGTTTGATCAACTACAATAACTTCAAAATTTTTATAGGTTTGCTTTTCTAAATCAATAAATACATCTTTCAGATATTGATAACGATTCAAAGTTGGAATTACAACAGAGATTAAAGGTGCTTCTTTTACTAATTCACTATTATAATCATGGTATTTTGGGTAAGAGTAAACTTGATTAGAGTAGTCTATTCTTTTGACATTTTTGTGTTTATTAAAAGCAACATATTCTTTTAATGGGTTATTAAATGTAAAAATCCTTATTATTAATACATATAAAACCCAAGCAGTGTGAAAATTTTTCTTTAAAAATAAATACTCATCTGCTAAAGGCAATTTTGTTTCACTCCAAATATCTAGACCAACTTCCTGATTTTCATGTATAAAACCTGACTGAAAGGCAGTCCACGCTAAATCTCTAGCTATGCTTTCTTTGGAAGTATATCTGTTTTCTTTTTTAAAAACACAACCTGCTTCTTGCAGTTGAAATTCAGTTGGAAAATAACCAAAATCTTTGTTTGATTTTAAATTAAAGTACCAAATAGGTTTTAAATATTTTAAGAAGTTAAAAATCATAAATTAATTCGCTAATTATCTATTGTATATATGGTTAGTTTTTATAAAACAACGTAAATAATTTACTTTGGTTTCCTATATTAAACTCTTCACGTACCCTTTTCATTGCATTTATTTTTATTTCACTAAGGATTGTTTTGTCTAACTGTACAACTTCAATCATTTTATCGGCCAATAATTTAGGGTTTCGTTTAGGAACTACCCATCCTGTTTTTTGATCAATTACATTCTCAATTAATCCATCGGCATCACTAACGATACACAATAACCCCATAGCTTGAGCTTCTAACACTGCATTCCCAAACCCTTCTTGTTTACTATATTGAATGTAATATTCATTTTCTTTTAGAATAGCTTTAACTTCTTGATGCTGAATTTTACCTTTAAAAGTAACATTTTCTTGCAATCCTAATTGATGAACTGCAAAAATAAGGCTTTCTAATTCAACTCCCTCACCAATAATCGTATAATGAAACGGAATTTTATTATTTTTAAAAATAGAAAATGCCTCTAAAGTATGTTCAATATCTTTTATCCAATGAAGTCTACTAATTGTTAAAAATTGTTTTACATTATTAATCATTTTTTCCTCACTTACTTCAAAAAGGGTTAGATCAATTGCGGGAGAAATTTTAAAAATAGCACTAGATGAAATCCCTATTTTTATTAAAGTAGTTTTCATCTTTTCTGATAAAACATGGTACCTAACTTTTTTTGAAAATAACAGGGCATAGCAGTCATGATGCTTTGTAGGATAAACGTAAAAATCAAATCCTCTAAAACTAACTGCCATTTTAGCATTTATAGCTTCAGCCACATGCTCACTTTGTAAAGCCATGGTGCCAAATCCAAAATGCAACCAAGTGAGTTTGTGAGAAAAAAAATAACTATTAATACATATGTTTTTAATCGAATTTATATCAGACAATCCTTCTTTTTTATTTAACTGAAATAATATTCTTGCACTTTTAAAATAAAAAAGACAATTAATAAAAATTAATAAAATCTCAACAACTAAAAAAGGACGAATAGTAAAATTGGGCGAGAAAACTGTTTTACATTTTGGATGTTTTTTCCGAGATTTAGATTTAGAAAATAAAACTACCTCAAAACCATTATCTTGCAATCCCTTAATTTTAGAATTAAAAAATGTCTCAGAATAAGCTGGTATATTGGGCAAAACCAATCCTATACGTTGTCTATTTTTTTGATTCATTTTTTAAGGTTTAATAAAACTTTAATCATTATCGATAGCATATCCCTTTTTTGAACTTATTTTAAATTCCAAAGTAAACTTATCGCTATTATACTTGTTTATTTATTTTTGCAAACAATGAAAAAGTTAATAACGTACTAATGGGATGGGAATATTTCAAAAATTCATTTCCTTTAAAATGTTTATAAATTTCTTCTGTTAATTCGGGGTCTACAAAGTATTTATAGGCTTCATTTTCAAACAACCATTTTTTTAATTGCTTATCATTTTCTGCACCCATAAACTGATTTTCATAATTATTTACAACGCTGTTTTTAATTAAAAATTCTTTTTTAAACTTAGCATAAGCTCGAAAAGGATAATTTAAAGGAGCTTTATTTAAATGATAATTATACAAATTAAAAGGGTGATGATCTTGCCAAGCAATTTTAGCCAAAGTAGGGTTTCGCATTTTCAAATAGGCTATTTGTAATTGTCGACCTGCTAAATATTTCTCTGGAACAGAGCATATAAACTCACACATTCGATTGTCATAATAAGGCAAAGTAACGGGAGCCACAGATTCAAAATAAGAAAAATTTACACTTGTCCAACGTGGGGCCCAATAAAGACTTTTAAAAGCTCTAATTTGAGCATTCGCACTCGTTGGAATATTAATTTCTTGGAGTAAAACTGAAATTCTATTCTTCAAATACGATTCAAAATCGCCTTCTAATTGCCACGACTTCCACAACTCTATTCCTAATAATAATCCGCCTTTTTTTAACACTTTTTTAGACATCAACTCCACTTGACTCTCAAAAGAAAGATTATCGTCCACATGCATATCATCAAAAAGCACATCTCCCCAGTGTCCGAGGCAGAAAACGTCACCCATATCAGATAGTTTATCTAAAACTGCAACTTGCCTAGGATGTGTAAACTCAGTGTAACATTGATTTATAGATGCAGTTCTTTCAATATTTTTCCACAAATAACTTTTAGGAATTGACCATTTTTTAAATGGAAATTGACAAACTTTTGCTATTTTTTCAGCAAAATAGGTTTCGTTTAATCCGTTTTCAAATTCATAGCTATAGCTTTGTACGTCTTTTTTTAAATGAAATAGTCCTGCTGCTTGCGTTC
>NZ_CEWOCJ010000043.1:0-4786 GCF_982512915.1 Flaviramulus sp.
TTCGCAGTTACAAAGATAGTTATTTTCATTTAATTAATTGTTGTTTTATGATGCTTTTTTTAAAGTTTCTTCATCTTCTATTGTAACTTCAATATTTTTTAACCTTTCTAACTCTACTTTTTTATTAACTATTTTTTTTATGTTTTCTAAATCTTTATTTACTGTTTTGTCATAAGTTAAATAGCCTTCAATTTTTTTACAACTGTGCATTACTGTTGCATGATCCTTTTTTTGAACTACATCACTATAATATTTACCTATTTTGGCATAAGTTGTAATTCTAGGATTAGTTAAATTCTTGGATAAAAAATGAAATAATTGCCTTCTGTAAACAACATCTATTTCTCTGGATTTATTGAATAATTCAATTTTTTCTATATTGAAATACTCACAAACGCTTTCGTGTATGGTTGATATATCTATATTCATTGTAAATCTAAAACTTTGCTTATAAATTGAACATTCAAATTGTATTTAGGGCAAACACTTTTTAAAATAGATTCAACATCTTTGTATCTAATTATGTAAGAACCTAAATTTTGTAATCCTGTTTTCTTTTTTATTTTTTTGTTAATTTCTGTACAGGCTTCTTCGATTATTATAGTTTTTTCAATTAGTTTCATGGTTTATTAATTTTATATATGATGAACAATTATTATTAACTATTTGACATTTTCTAACTTCTTTTATTGCTATTAAATTCATTCTTACTAATTCTGGCAATCTTCTAGCAACTTTTACGGGATTATCCCAATTTAAAAGTTTTGCAATTTCATTGTAAGTGAAACCCCTGTTTAAAGAAAGTACACTTAAAATTCTATCATGGTCTGTTTTAATTTTTGGTTGCATAGCTTTGTATGCTTGTAGTGAGGTGTTTTGCATGATTAAATTATTATAAGGGTTAATATTAAAGCTTGAATTATTAGAATTATTATTGCTGTTGATACTGCGTTATTTTTCATATTGTAAAACCTATTTTAAAAAGTCCACTTAATCTCCAATAAGGTTTTATATCTATTTCTTCTTCTTTGCCATCTATCCTGTAATCGTATGAGCCACCAAAACCAATAAATAAGCCTTTCCTGTAACTATTAAAATAATATTCTAACCCACTTTCAAAACCTATCATTGGATGCGTTTTATCACGTTTAATTACACCTACTTTAAAGCCTTCATAAAGTCTAAAAGAATCATTAAATAAATGTTGGTTAAATCCTATTGGTGTGCCTGTAAATTCTAAGTATTTTTTTCCTCTTAAATCTGGAAATACAAAGGCTTGCGCTTTGAAGTAAACAATCGTCATTTGGTAATCTATACCTGCGCCTATGTTAAATCCATCTTTTAATGTTGCGTTTGGATCTGTGTAAGCAAATACAGTAAATCTTTTATCTTGTGATATTGCTGTATATGTTAGCAAAAAAATGATTAGTATTATTAAATATTTTTTCATAATTCAGTTATTTCTAGTTTTATAAACTCTTGATTTTTTTTGGTAATCTCTTTTTTTATGTTTAACTCTTGAACTTGGTTATCATTAAATTTGTACTTTTTAGAAAGTATATCTAAAATTGGCTTTGTTGGGTTGTCTATATCTGAAGCGTTTGTACTAAATCCAAAAACTAAATTTATTTTTAAAGGTTTTTTAAAATCTAGTTTTAAAGGTGGAAGCATTAACAACATATTTTTTTCATACTGTTTGTATGTAGGTGTTTTAAATCTTTTACCTTGCCATACTTGATTAACACTTAAAGGTTTTATTTCTATTTTCATAATAATTCACGATATTTTAAAAACTGTTCATCAAACCAAACTTTACTAAACTTTACTTTTCTTTTTAATAAAAAATCATAGTGCCTTGATAGTAAGAAGTACATCCATTCTTTTTTATCTCCAAATTCTATATGTTCTTCTCTAGTTAAACACATTAAATTTTCTATTATGTCTTTACCGCCTTTACCTCTTGAAATAATATGATGTACATCTATACCTCTTTGATAACTTATTTCAGAGGGTATAAAATCCGTTGTTTCATACCCACATTCTGATAAATATATTTTTGTGTGTTTTTGCATTTTTAGAAACCTAAATCATCTTCTGGTTCAAAAGCATTATCAATATTTTGAGCAACTTTTTGTATATCACTTTTAAAAACTTTCCAAGCTTCAATAGTGTTAAAATATTTAACCTCGCCTTGTGGGTTAGTCCATGCTCTACCTTTTAGGTTTAAAGACACATCTACAAATTCACCTACTTTATTAAATTTTAATAAGTTTTCTGCTTTGTCTTTTGTGCATTGTAGTTGTAAGAATTGAGGGTATTCTTCGTTTGTTTTTACTACAAATTCAACTACTTTAAAATCGTTACTAAATGTTTTAATTTGTCCGATTTCAATAATTTCTACGTTTTTTAATTCCATGTTATTCAATTGTATAATATTCGTTAGCGTTTTTAATAATTTTGTTTTCCCATGTTAATAGGTTTGATTTATCTTTAAATCGTGTTACTTTTTTAGTTCCGCATAACTCGAAAAAATCCATATCTGAAACCTCATTAGCTTTTACTAAATGTGATAGTATTAAATCTCTTAATGGTAAAAATTCTTCAATACGTTTTATTATCTCATTTTGATAATCTTCTTGTGCATCTATTGGAAGGAATAAATGTCTTTTTTCAATAGGTATATCGAATTCAATCTTATTACCCCATTCATCTATATTAGTAGATGTTAGATATAAACAGATAGCACCTTTTTTGTGTCCTGTACCTGTCATTTGCATTTGGTTTTGGCTTATATATGTATCTGGTAATTTTTTTACATTGTTCCAATATGTATAAGGCGAATAAGGACATTTAATATCAATTGTAATTCCTATTACATCATCAACTACATCAGGCGTTACCCAACTATTATCTGTAAGCCATATTGATTCTGAACTTTGGTATTTACTATGTGGATAAAATGGTTTTACAACGTTGTTATAGGCTTCTTCTTCTGAAAAAATACCATGTTGCATTGCTATTGTAGTGAAGTCTTTTCTGTAACCGTTTATAATCTCACAAGCTTTTTCATAAGCCATTGTTTGTGCTGTTTTAGCTTTTAAACCTTCTCTTGTAAAAAGTTTGCCTATTTCGGAAGCACCAACACCTCCGAGTTTATCAATATTAGTTTTAAGCGTTTCCATTTAATGCTAATTTTTTGTTAGTAAACATTCCTTTAACATTTGGGTATCTGTTAATAATTGGCAATTCTGTTTTATATAATTGTTTTAAATCTTCTTCTGTTTTAGCTTTTTCTAATTTTGAAGTAATATCATTTAATATGTTTGGTGGTATTACGTTTGAAGTTGGTGTTGTTGCTTTTTGACTTGCTTTATTTGCATCATCATCTTCAGCTTGTAAGCCTAATAAAGATTGAAGCGTGTAACGTCTATAATAAGTTATAGCACTTCCAAGCTTTTGAGGATCTGTTAAATTTGGTAGTTCAATTTCTGAACTTACACTTTCGCCTGTTTCTGGATCTATTATTTGAGATATTACTTTATTGTTTAAAATAGGTTGTAATAGAAGTAAATCGTGTTTACTTAACAAGGGTTCAACGTGTTCTAAAAGTCCGTTTATATCGAAGTATTTAGATTTAAAGAAAGGGTTTGTTGCATCTTTAGATATTTTACCTAATTCGCTTTTTACTTTTAATAATTTTTTAAAGATTTCCATTTTTGTTTTAGTTTTATTTGTTTCTGTAATTCCATTTAATAATGGTTAATAATGCTATTGAGTAACCTATTATTAATACAACTATGTTAATTGTTTGCATGATTTGAAGTGTTTAGTTATTAATAGTTGTTCGTAGTAATTCTCTAGAATTGTTTTGTTCTCTGGCTTTACCAAAGGCACATATTCAACACCATTTATTACTACTACCTGCATTTTATATTGATTCTATTTGATTATACATTTCTTGTATTTCTTCTAAAACTTGTTGTGTGTGATAATCTATCCTTTCAATTATCCATTTCATTTTTTTTTCATCGCTATAAGTAGGTTTTTTTAAAATGTATTGTATGGTGGTTTGTGGTATTTCATCGTTAAAAACTCGCTGCTTTACTCCAAATTCGCATTTACTCCATTTGGCTAATAATTTATCGTGTGTTTTCATTTAGAAATAGATTTATTATAATATTGATTGTTTAAATACTCACTATGTACTTCTATTCGTATAGCGTTTTTTAATTTTATCTGGGTTACTTTTATCTTTTCACTCATGCTGCTTTTTTAAGTTTGTTGTTTAATATTTCTAGTTCTTTTATTGTTTCATTTTGAAGCTTAATAAGAAGTGATTTTCTCATTCTTAACACTCTATCTTTTACTTTTAAATTCCATTCAAGACGTGCTTTTCTCATGTGTTCAGTTGAAAAAACACGATAAAATTCTGCCTTTTCAATGTCTAAATATTGGTTAGTTAAAAAGTTAATAGCTTCGGTGTTGTTTTGTAATTTTTCTAATAAAGTTTCCATTATTCGTTTTTTAAAAAGTTATTATAATCGTTGTATTCTCTAACCATTAAATCATAATAATAAGAAGCTGCTGCATCATTCATATCGTCATGCTTTTCAAATTCATCATTACTAAAATCAAGACTTGCAATACAAAATTTACCCTCGTATGTATATGCTTTCATTTCATCAGGTCTATACTCTGATTTTATTTGTATTGATTCTAAATAAGCTTGGTTGGTCTGGTCTTTTGTAATTAGAGTATTCATTTTTGTTATCTTTGTTATTGTTAT
>NZ_CEWOCJ010000044.1:0-4276 GCF_982512915.1 Flaviramulus sp.
TGAATTTCAATGTTGCCAAGAATAAATTCTTGGTCTTTAGGTTCAATACTTAGTTTATCATAGGGTGCGTTCGGAAAAAATATTTCTGTCATTACGGTTTCTCCATTATCAAAAAAGAGTTCAATGGATGTTTTATCAAGAATAATTGTTCCAACCAAATCAGGATTTAGTGACGTTCTTTTAGCCAGAGAAACTCGATCCGCAAATTTTTCTGAAAACCCTGTTTTTCCTGATTTTCTTCTATCTACAAAAAAGTTTTTATCACTGTTATTGTATCCAAAAGCTAAGGTATCTCCTTGTTTATTGGTGAGTTTGAAAGTGAAACCACTATTTTTTACATCTGAAATTTTAAAATTGATTTCTGTACTTGATAAATCGATTGCTTTTGAATCAATAATTTTTTCAGCTCTTTTTATTGTAATTGATTCTTTTTTAAACTTGGTGCTTCTATAATTAGATAGTTCTTTTACAGGTTGAAATAACAACCTATAACTAGCATCTATTTTTTGAAGTTCCGCAGTTCTTGCTACTGTCATAGCACTTCTCCATGTTTCAGTTGGTACTACATTGGCATAATCCCAATTAGACATCCATCCCATAAATAATTTTCGACCATTGGTATCTGGGATATTAGCCCAGGTTACTCCTGCATAATTATCTCTTCCGTAGTCAATCCAAATAGACTTATGCTCCGTGTTATTTAAGTCATTCTCAAAAGAAGGGTCTATTTTAAATTGCTTCCCGTCAAAATCGCCTACAAAGTATTGAGTGGCATTGCCTCCATTTGGCCCACCTGGGTTAATACTAACAAATAGCACCCATTTAATTTCGTCTGTTCCTTGAACTACCATTGGAAAGAAATCTGGACATTCCCAAACACCACCATGTCCTCCTATACCATCCCCAAAATCAGACTCTAATTTCCAATCTTTTAAATTTGAAGAGCTATAAAACATAATTTTTTGGCCAGCAGCCAATACCATTAGCCATTTATTATGTATAGAATCCCAAAACATTTTAGGATCTCTAAAATCTTTAATGCCTGGGTTTTTAATTACTGGATTTTCAGAATATTTAGTAAATGTTTGTCCTTCATCTAAAGAATATGCAATGGCTTGAGATTGGTAATTTGTTTTTCCTGCTTTTTCACCATCCATATCATGATAAGTAAACATAGCTATTATTGGCTCAATACCATTTTTGGAAAACCCTGAGCTATTATTAACATCTACAATTGCACTACCAGAAAAAATGTACCCCTTTTCATCTGGATATATCGCTATAGGCATTTCTTTCCATGTTACCATATCTGTACTTATAGCATGTCCCCAGTGCATAGGTCCCCAGGTGTTTCCATCAGGATAGTGCTGAAAATATAAATGATAATACCCATCTTTGTAAAACATCCCATTTGGGTCATTCATCCAGCCTTTCTTAGGAGTAAAATGAAATTTAGGTCTACTAAGTTCTTCTTCTGAGTATGTTGTTTTATCTGATTTGTTTTCCGTAATTTGACTTTCTTCCGCCTTATTTTTACAACTAACAAATAATGATAACAACAAAATAATTATGATAAACTTTGAATTATTAACACCTTCCATACACTTATTTATTTCGTTCTTTAATTAGTTTATTACTCAATTCTTCTAACGACACTCCTTTGGTTTCTGGCATCATAAAAATTACAAATAGTAATTGTAAGACCATCATAATAGCAAAGAACAAGAACACCATACCTGCACCAATTGTTGAAAATAATATTGGAACTAAAGAAGGTACCACCGCAGCTAATATCCAATGTACAGAACTGCCGAACGATTGACCCGAGCCTCTTAAATGATTTGGGAATATTTCTGAAATAAATACCCATATCACTGTTCCTTGGCCTATCGCATGCGCAGCAATAAACATGAACAGTAATACGGGTATTATACTACCTTCCCAACTCAAAAAGAAAGCAGCAGAGACTAAACTCAATGAAACTATATAACCAAATGAACATATATACATTAATTGTTTTCTTCCTAATCTATCTATTAGGATAATACCTAACAATGTAAAAAGCATATTAGTAACGCCTATACCTATACTGCTTAATAAAGCAGTACTCTCACCAAGACCTGCTTCTTCAAAAATTCTTGGAGCATAATATAATAAGGCATTAATACCTGATAGTTGATTGAAAAAGGCAATCAAAAAAGCTAGAATTAGAGGAAATCTGTATTTTTTGAGGAAGATATTTTCATTAGGTACTGTATTTTGCATCTCAACTTTAATATCTAACATGAGTTTTTCAGGATCTTGATCAGGATTTATTTTTTGAAGTACAGCAATAGCTTCACTATTTCTAAATTTAGTCAATAACCAACGTGGGCTTTTGGGAATTGTTAATGCGAATACGGTGTAAATTACAGCTGGAAATGCTTCAATTCCAATCATCCAACGCCAAGCATTTTCACCCACATTATTTAACAAGTAATTTGATAAAAAGGCGATAAGAATACCAAATACAATATTGAACTGGTAAAGACCTACTAGTTTACCTCTATCTTTAGCTGGTGCAATTTCCGATATATAAGCTGGTGCAGCGATGGTGGATGCTCCAACTCCTAAACCTCCAATAAACCTAAAAACGGCAAATGTCCACGGATCATTTGCTAATCCAGAACCAATAGCTGAAATGGTATATAAAACACCAATCCATATTAGGGTGTTTTTACGCCCTAATTTGTTGGTAGGTATACTTCCGAAAAAAGCACCAACTACTGTTCCCCAAAGCGCCATTCCAATAACAACGATGCCATGAAACATATCTGATGAACCCCATATCAATTGTAGTTTTTTTTCAGCACCAGATATAACTACGGTATCAAATCCAAATAAGAAACCAGCTAATGCTGCCGTAATGGACCATATAAATATCATTCTGTTCATGTGGTGATGTATTTAGTTTATCGATCACAATGTACATTGAAAGCGTATTTCTGAATTTTAGATTTGTATCAATTGATTATGAAATTGTTAAGTAGATACTAAATAAAATATAATGTGTTGATTATAAGATATTTAAATTATATTTAATTTTTTGTAGAAATACTAAAGTTTTAATTTGGTTACATTTTAGTATAAAATTGTTACACCTAAAAAGCAATAAAAATTACCAAATTAATAAAAACGTAGGCTTATAATTACTAATGCTAAAAAATAGAGTTAAAAAATAGATATTATATAAAGAATTAGACAAGAATTAATAAAAATGCTTACTAAAAAGGAGTGCTTATTGTTTGTATTTACTCTTCTCTAAATTCTTTTGGCGATTTTTTAAATTTCGCTTTAAAACTGGTTGAGAAATAATTGGGAGAAGAAAAACCAGCAGAGTAGGCAATTTCAGAAATTGTTAGCGACG
The DNA here is from genome assembly GCF_982512915.1 of Flaviramulus sp. NCBI lineage: Bacteria > Pseudomonadati > Bacteroidota > Flavobacteriia > Flavobacteriales > Flavobacteriaceae > Flaviramulus > Flaviramulus sp. The sequence continues at coordinate 3,407 of NZ_CEWOCJ010000044.1, forward strand.
TTTCTAGAAGCAACCCCTTAGCTTTTTCTAGTCGCATATTTTGAATATAGTCACTCACATTTACCCCCATAATCGCTTTCATTTTCCTATAAAGTTGAATTCGAGATATGTTTAGATTACTTGCTAAATTTTCGACCGAAAATTTGGAATTATCAATATTTTCATCAATTATTTTATTAACTTTTAATATAAATTCTTGCTCAATAGAACCAAAATTATTTGTTGAATCTATATTATGAACATTGTTTATAAAATAATATCGAAGTTTTTCTCTGTTATAAATAAGGGTTTTTATAGATTGTGATAAAATAGCGAAACTAAACGGTTTTGTTAAAAACAAATCGGCTCCAGATTCTAATCCTTTTATATAAGATTCTTTATTATTTAAAGCAGTAAGAATAATAGTTGGAATATGAGATGTTCTTAAATCTTTTTTTAAAATTTCGCAAATTTCAAAACCGCTTTTTCCAGGTAAACTAACATCGCACAAAATAATATCTGGAATAAGCTCTAAAGCTTTATCTACTCCATCATTACCATCAGAAACATGAACACTGAACTCTGAAGATAATTTTGCTTTTAAATATTTTATCAAATCAGGATTGTCTTCAATAATTAGAATCGAATAATTTTCATCATCATTTAATGGCTGTTGCCCAATAAACGAATCATCTTCATATTCTGTGTTAAAGTTTAAAATTTCACTATCTATTATATCGGTTTCATAAATTATTTCATCAGAATTTAAATGAACATTACCCTTATAAAGTGTAATTATAAATTCTGTACCATGTTTTGAATTTAATTCAATACTCCCTTTGTGCATTTCAATAAATTCTTTTGATAAATGCAAGCCAATACCAGAACTAG
>NZ_CEWOCJ010000045.1:0-4260 GCF_982512915.1 Flaviramulus sp.
TTTAGTGACCGCGAAGGGATTCATACTTTTTGCCCTAACCCTTATGTTTATTGCCTTACCAGCTTCTATCAATAAAATGGTGAAACAATAGTGAAACATCAATTCTTCATTACCTTATCAAATATAATATTTTTTAAAGTTTTTTATTCACTTATTCTATCTTGAGAAAATAAAAAAAATTAAACTTCAAAAACCTTAATATGAAGCTTTATTTTTTCAGTAATAACTCTTGAAGTGTTACAACCGTTCTAAAACCAATATGTTCAGCAGAGGAATCTATACTAGTTCCCATCCTAGAAGACACCCTATAACTAGCACAATATGAATCGCTGCATAAAAATGAACCGCCCTTTATTATCTTTTCTTGTAAATAAGGATTATTCGGATTGTATGCTTTATCTGCACCTTTGGGATTATAAATAGTTTTGTTTTTAGCTGCTAACTCATTATAATAAGTAACGTTATACCAATCTGATGTATATTCCCATACATTACCAGCCATATCATATAAACCAAAATCATTTGGTGCGTAGGATTTTACAGGTGCTGTTCTTTCAAAACCATCTTCTAAAGTATTGTTAACTGGAAATTACCCTTCCCAACTATTGGCTTGTTCGGAGAGCTTTGAAATATCATTACCCCAAAAATAAGTTGTGCTCGTTTTATTTCCTCTAGCTGCAAACTCCCATTCGGCTTCTGTTGGTAAACGTCTTCCTGCCTATTTACAATATGCTTCGGCATCTTCATATGAAACATGTACTACAGGATGATTTTCTTTACCTTCTAAATGACTGTCCGCTCCAACGGGATGTTTCCAATTGACTCCTATTACCCAGCGCCACCATTGTGAAAAATCGTATAAATTTGGTACTGATTCTTTGGTTTTTTTAAACATTAACGATCCTGGTTGTAATATCGAATCATGGGGTTTAGATGTACCTGCTGGTAATTGTTTTTTCATGTCTTCCCAATTTATCTGGCGCTCTGCAATGGTAATATATCCGGTTTCTTCAACAAATCTTGAAAACGCAGCATTGGTTATTTCAGTGTAATCCATAAAAAATCCACAAACTAGCACTTGATGTTGTGGCTTTTCGTATTTCATTGCCATATTGTCTTGTGGCACTGCACCTTGTAAAAAAACACCTCCAGGTATCCAAACCATTCCTTGCGGAGGATTATGTATGAGACTATCCATTAACTTTTCAGAAATGGTATTGTAACAAAAATTATTGGTTTCTAATTCTTTATAGCTTTGCTTTTTACAGCTCAATATTAAAAAAACAGAAAGCGTCATTATAAATAGGTATTTTCTTTTTGTTGTTTTTAAAATATTCATTACAATTCAATTTTATTGAAATTATTATTTAATATTAAGGTTTTGCTCCCACTTCCAAGAAAATACTTAAGATTCTTTAAAGTCAATTTTGCCATAGATTCTAAAATAGTATTAGCATTTGTATTATCAGCATAAACCGCTATAACATCGACTGGTCTTCTGTCTACAATTTTATAATTAAGTTTTTACTTTGAGAACCCTTAAATTTATTTATAAATTGAAGAAAAGAAAACACTTTAACTTTCTGTATTTAACACTCAATAATTATTCATTTTATAATTAACAAATACTACTAATTGTTCTCTTTTAACTATCCTGTTTTTGGAAATAAATCATACCTAACTTTAGGTTCACCAATGGTAACTCTACTCTTTTTAGATATTTAATTACGCTAATAGTATTATAATAACTAAAAGCTATTAATAATAATTTTAATTTCTTAAACACTACATTTAATTAATCAAAATCTTCTTTGAAAAAAAATTACCTGAATAATCTGCAATTAATATGTACAATCCATTTGACATCTGATCTAAATATATCGATTGAGCTTTACGAATGTTTTTTATAGTAAATACTTTAGCGCCTAAAATATTATAAATTTCAATATTTAGTGCTTCGCCACTAGATTTTTTTATCCTTAATCTTTTGTTTTGACTTTCATAAAAAATCATCAAATCGTTAACATCTGAATCTTCAAAACTTAATGTGAATTCTGAATTCCAAGCACCAACATCTTCACCATCGTCACCAAAATCAACAGGACTATCAATTCCTTGAGAAACATTATCATAAATTACTTTTCCTAATGATTCATCAAAACGTAAATTTGAAGCTGTTAAATCTGCTGCTACTTCATTTGGATCTAAATTTCCTTTTACAAATGAAATAAAATTAGATCTTGTATCAACATTGCTGCTAATCCACTCGCCTATAGAATAGGTGAAAGATTGCTCTCCTCCAGGAGCAGAACCAAAATCACTAGAAGCTCCAGTACCACCATTAATTTTATTATTATAAAATAAGCTATTAGTTACAGAAATATTTGTATTTGTAGATCTGATTGCCCCGTAATCTAGATTACTTCTCGCTATATAATTTTGAAAAAAAGTAGAATTTATTATTGTCAGCTGGCCTGGAAAAGTATTTGGTAAACCCTCTGATAAAATTGCTCCACCACCGTCGGAATTACCAACACCCTCTGCCAAATTATTATAAAAAGTACATTCTGTTAAATTAATTATTGGATTTAAAGAAGCATTAATATAGATTGCACCGCCACTTTTTCCAGCAGTATTATTTTTAAAAAGTGTATTTGTTGCAGTTAATCTTCCATTGCTTATATAAATTGCTCCACCAGAAAAATCTCCTAATGTAGAATTACCATCAAAAACACAATTGATAAAATAAATATCTGAATCGCCAGTAATTAAAAACACTCCACCATTAGATATGCTTTTATTAGTACTTCCTTGAAAGGAAATATCTGTAAATGAAACTGCTAATCCTGTTCCTGAAAGTGTAAACATCTTAGCAACAGTTCCACCATCAACTCCGTTAATGGTAGCATTGTTTTTTCCTTCAATTGAAACAGACTTAGATAACGTAACCTGATCAACTTGATTTATAGAACCAACTATAATTATAGTATCTCCGTCGTTTGCTGTAGTAATTGCTTTACTTATTGTAGGGAAAGCACTAGCTTCACTCAAACCATCATTTGTGTTTAATCCGCCTGCTTTTACATAGTAAGTTATTGACCCTTGAGATTCAATTGACTGGGTTGTATTTGATGCTGGGGAAGTACCAATGGCATTTCTCGCTTTTACCCTGTAAAAATAGTTAGCTTGTTGCAAATCTGTATCTATATAAGTTTCTGTATTTGCGGGAAGTGTTGCAATTGTTTGAAAAGAGACTCCATCTGAAGAGCGTTCTAAAACATAATTGGTTTCCTCTATTGAGACATCATACCAACTTAGCTCTAGAAATTTTTCTGTATCAGAAAATTTATAATCTTTTACTGATAACTTTCCTGGAGTATCAGGTAATATACCATGCGTTTTTCTATCATTAAGTTGTGCGGTATATAAAGATGGTATTTTTAAAGTCTTTCCAGTTCCATTTATATACCCTACTGGTTTTAAAAAAGGACCATTAGCATTTACATAAGCAGCGTTGCAACCAATAGCATAATTCTGCCCAATGGGTGGCTTTTGAACTACAATTTTATTTGCTGGTGCATCAATATTCCATGCAACACCATTTGTTAGCGTCCAACCATGACCAGTTCCGTAGCTTCCTCTATTGTGCAATCCTAAAATAAAACCTGCATTTGTATTTCTCCAAGAAATATTATCAAAAAGCATACCTTGAGCCCATCTTCTATGATTTTCAGAACTTGTATAATCACCTGTTGATGAACAATTAGTAAAAACAATTCCATTTACATCACTTGCACCATTGCCAACAAATGAATGCCTACCATTTGAGGCTGTACAATTATTGAAAAGAATATTATTACAATGATCTTCTACATTAAAATTATATCTCCATCCACCAGAAAGTGGGCCATGCACCTCTAGAACTTTGGTATCTACAACTGAACAACGGGTTGCTTCAGCGAATTTAACACCAGAATAACTCATTCTTAAAGCAGTTACACCTTTTACCCAAGAATTATCTACTCCTACCATATTAATACATGTATCGATATGGTCTCTACCCGTGACACCAGAAGATTCTACAAAAATTCGTAAATTTTCAATTCCACATTCTTTTATTTGATTGTTGCCATTGTACTTATAAACGTAAGATTGAGATAAAGACCTGTCTAATACGTCATAAATGGGTGTATTCACCTGAATTCTATTTCCATCTATTTTTGTAATATACCTATTAAAAACCAAATCTATTTCGCCAGG
>NZ_CEWOCJ010000046.1:0-4073 GCF_982512915.1 Flaviramulus sp.
TTTTCTTTGTCTATCAGTGAGTTAGGGTAGTTGCATCTTTTGGTATTGGAACAAGGAATTATTGTGAAATCGCTTTATCTTTAATCTGAATTTACAACAATGAAAACAATGTTATTTCCCAAAATATCTTTAATACTAAATATCCTTGTTCTAATTCCTGTTTGTTTAGGCATACTTCTAAAAGCAAATTGGGCAGCAGAATCTTATGGTATAGAATCACCAGCTCGAAGTATTTTACTTTCAATTTATTTAGCCATCCTTATTTTCTCTGTAGTGCTTTTATTCAAATTTGACCCTAAGATGGTGATGGCACTTTTATCTGTTCAAATAATTTACAAACTATTAAGTCCAATAATGGCGGGAACCATAACTAATCCCGTAATTATAAGTAACCTTTTTATAGCACTAGTTCATTCTAATAGCGTTTGGAAAATAATTTTATCGCAAAAATTATCCCTTTAATTTCCTGATAGTCACATACTCAATCATCGCATTATAGCTGCATCTTTCGTCTGTAAGGGGAGCTAAATAGGAAAAGTTCAACAGAAATGTTGGACTTTTTTTATACAGTAAACTTAACTACACCTTATAAATATATGCATTCTATGCATTTACCCTCTAAATGCCAACTTGCCATCTTTTTAACAAAAAAAGGTTGTAAATAAGGTTGCAGTTTTTCTACTATAGTTAATACATTGGATAGGGCGGACTAGGTGAACCATCTACAGCGGATAAAAGTGAGCATAGCGATAATTATTATAAATCCTTTTAATAGCTTAGGCTTAAAGAGTTTTTAGTGGTTTACTTTAACCGTTTTTTGCAGGCTGCGGTTATATTAAATCTTAAAAACGATAAAACAGTTAAATCATTCTCAAGGATTAGTAACTCTGAGGGAGGATTTAACTTAAACTTGCCAGATGAAGGTCGTGTTTCTCTATCCATTTCTTTCTTGGGAGATATGAAAGCAGATGGCTCAACAGCTATTAAATTTGGAGCAGTAGTATGAAGCACAGGCAGTTTAAATATTCTTTTTTTTAAACCACTCTAACCTTTAAAATAGTATCTTTTTACTACAATTAATAAGGTTTTAAGTTTATTATGCTTAATCATAAATAGATTTAGTTTGGCTATAACTTTAAATAATAGCAGCAGCAAAACAAAAAGCACTTACATTATGTAAGTGCTTTTTAGTTTCATTAGTTAATATTTTAAGAATTTATTAAAGTTTTGTAAAATATAATTATATCCTTTATTTAAGTTTTGGTCATATCATAATGGAAATAGATTAAGAAAGCTTAAATGAATTAGTATTAAAGTTAAGCATCTAACTGTTTGAAGACAGCTTTTGTCTTCTTTATATTTTAATGTAGTCCCTATTAGATTTCAGAGATTGATAGTTGATAATTTTTTTAAATGATATTATCAAAAGGACTTCTATTATTAAAAATATAACAACAAAGTTTTAGAATAATGTTATAAAAATCTATTTAAACTATTTTAATGGTATAGTACAAACCATTCGTCTATACGAAATTTATATTCAATCTATACTACAACGTCATTATTCTAATTATACAAATAATACTTAATTGTTGCACTAAATTTGCTAAACATCTAATAATCAATTAGTTGAAATACATATAACATCGATTAATAGACTAAATAAAAAAAAATAAGATAAAATACACTCTAAAACTATCCCTCTACAGTTTTAGATTATAGCTCCAAATTTTAACCTACACCTATGAAAAAATTATTTTTCACAATTGCTGTTTTTGCTCTATCATATTATAATGGTACTTGTTTGAGAGTTTACAAAAATATTGATAAAGTATTAAGAATAGATAACCTTACATTTAAAGCGATTACTCCAACTCCAACGGGAGATCCAATACAGAGTTTTTGTGATAGTGCTACAGTAAGCGATTTAATAGTTACAACAGATTTAGGTGGGACAATTACATGGTATGATACTGCTACTGGTGGTATCCCCCTAGTTAACACAGAAACTTTAGTAAATGGAGAACTAGTTTATGCTGAGCAAACTATAGGAGGTGTGCCAAGTGTTGATAGGTTTCAGGTATTAGTACATTTTATTTCATCTAATATTACTACCAACAAAACTGAAATTTGCTTAGGTGAAAGCGTTGAGCTTAATGCAAGTTTTGATCCGCCAGTAATTCCTAGTACAGTTCTTATTGGAGTTTTTAATTCAGATTTTTACTATTTAAGTGATTTTACAGCAAATTTTTTTGTTGCTGAACAATTTGCAAATAAGTATTCTGGGCACCTAGTTTCTATTCACTCAATTGCAGAAAAATCTTTTTTGACCAGCAATATTAATTCTGGAAATTTTTTAATTGGATTAAATGATGTGATAGTTGAAAATGACTTTGTTTGGACAGATGGAACGCCTAGGGATTTTAATTCATGGTCAGCAGGTGAGCCTAATAACTCTGGAAATGAAGATGCAGTATTGATGACTTCAGGATCTGGTTTATGGCTTGATATTCCAACTTCATCCAATCAATTTTTTGTTTTCAAATTAAATTCTGGAGTAACTTATTTATGGTCTACTGGCGAAGTTTCTGAGTCCATAATTGTTTCCCCTGCAACTACATCAGATTTTTGGGTTGATATTACCATTAATGGAGTCACTTGTAGAAAAACTGTAGAAATCCCATTAAGTAATCCAGTTTCCCCTATTAGTGGAGGAGATGAAACTTCTTGTGAGATTACAAGTTTAACTGCGTCAGCAACAGTTGGTATTGGAGAAACACTAAAATGGTATGATGCCTCTGTTGGAGGAAACATTATTATGAATCCAATTCTAGATACAGTTGGAACAATAACTTATTATGCAGAGAGTAGTAATGACACTTCAGGTTGTATAAGTTTAAATAGGACACCAGTTACTTTAACAATCAACACTGCTCCGTTAGCACCTTTTAATGGTGTTGATATTACTTTACAAGAGCAATTAACAATACAAACAATTACAGCTAATGCAGAAGTAAATATTGGAGAAACGCTTATTTGGTATGATGCTCCTACAGGTGGTAATGTAGTTAATGATCCATCTTTAAGTAGTGTGGGAGTTATTACCTATTATGCAGAAAGCGTTGATAATGCTACGGGGTGTGTAAGTCTGAGTAGGACTCCATTAACACTCACTATTTTGGATGCTCCTAATCCTCCAACTGCAGCTCCACTTCAGAGTTTTTGTGATATTCCTAGCACTACTATATCCGAACTTGACGTAACTGGGTCTGGTGTTAAATGGTACGATGCTCCTTTTGATGGTAATTTACTTGACTCCTCAAGCTTTCTTGTTGATAGTCAATTTGTTTATGCCTCTCAAACAGTTAATGGAATTGAGAGCTTAACACGCACGCAGGTTATGGTACATCTTATGGGAGTTTATCAAGCTACTGCCGATACCGACCTTTGTTTGGGAGAAAGTGTTGAACTACAAGCGGGCTTTGGACTTCCTGAAATTCCAAATGCTATACGAATTGCTTTATTTGATGACGCCCATGCTTATAAAAACACAATGGCTATGAGTTATACAGACGCTCAAAATTTTGCTGAAAGTCTTGGCGGTAATTTGGCGTCCGTTCGTTCTGAAGAAGACTATCTTAATTATTATTCCTACGATGTAGAAGCCCTTGGGGAAATTTACTGGTTTGGGCTCAATGACTTGTCTACAGAAGGTATATTTAGTTTTTCTGACGGCACCCCATTAACATATACTAATTGGAGTCCAGGACAACCCGATGCACTTACATCAAATCAAGATGGAGTTTATTTTGGGTTAGACGGCACATGGTTTGATGCAGATATTGCCGAAACCCATAAGTCTTTTTTTCAGCTCAGAAATATAGGACCTAGTTTTCTATGGTCAACAGGAGAAACAACAGAATATATTACGGTAACACCCAATATAACAACGCCTTATTGGCTAGAGGTTACCCTAAATGGCGCTACCTGTCGCTATGATTTTACGGTTACGGTTAATGATCTACCAACTCCAGTTATCACAAATAACACAGGATCAACTAATTTGACTTGTG
>NZ_CEWOCJ010000047.1:0-4046 GCF_982512915.1 Flaviramulus sp.
TGACAGAAGTATTTCCACACGCAAAAACTATACTGGTTGGAATAACCAATAACATTAAAAAAAGGATTAATATTTGCGTTTTATTTTTCATAAAATTCTTTCACAAAGATAGTGAAAATTTCAATTAGTTTCTATTTTGTGTGCGTTGGCAGAAACAGCTCTTTTATTTTTTTTAGCATTGGATTTTCGCGTTGGCAAAAAAAATAAATGTGCTGTTTGAGCGTTGGCGTTTTCAGTACTAAATTTGATGTTTTGTACGATTTACCGCATTATGCACAACGTAGGGATATGTTCACTGGTGTATATACCCACACTATATATACACTCACGAATATATTAAATATTTACTTAAAATTTCAATGGTTATTGATTAACTAGAAACTTAAATTCAATAATTATCTATAAATTTTTAGTTGTTTAGATTATTTGTTTTTCATTTTATATTTTCTTAATTTTCTGCTACTCGTAAGGCTTTTCAGGTACTCCCCGTTTTTTTAGTTGTTTCTGGACTCAACTTTAATGATAACTGATTATTATATTATTTCAAAAACCAATCAACCCAAGCATCCATTTGTTTCACCGAATTTGGTCTTAGAATAATCTCTCTATTGTTATCCAATAAAAACAAGCAATGGCTTGTAACGTTTTTCGAAGTGCTCTCTCCTGTTCGCCTTAGTAGGACTTGATTAAGAGCCAAAAACTTTGAATTTAATACTTTTCTATTTGTCAATCGAAACTAAAACTTTTCAATTCCGAGTTTTTGCCATTTTCCGTTTCTAAATTCTGAACTTGACCTTAAATTTACTAAAACTCCCGAAGTTTCTTTAAATCTGTTAGCATTCCAAACTTTTTGGGTGATTCAATTTTTATTAGCTGTTAATAATATTCAATAGTAGTTATAAAAGCACCAGGGAAACCATCATAATTTTCTGATATATTTCTTGGATAATCAAACTCGTTATAATCATATGAAAAAATACTTAACTCTCCATTATCTGGAGTAACCTCAGCTTCAGTGACGTTATTATTAAACGCAACTATTAGGTCAAAGTAAGTAAACAAGTAAATATTATAAACCGAAAGGTTATATGCGCCTGTAATATTTTTCCAAGGAGAGTTTTTGTCATCAAAACTAAGACTTGTTTTTGAAGGACCATAGGAATCTAATGTTTCAATAATCACAACATTTCCATTTTTAACCTTACATATTTGGCTTGTTGGATTTCCATTTTGGTCTTCTGATTTTACAGTAAAATCTCCATTAGCAGCATATTCAATTGTATCAATGAAATCATAAAGGACTGTTGCATTAAATTCACCTTCACGTTGTCCCGTAACTTTTTTTATTCGACCGTTAGTATCGTAACTAAAATTTTTAACAACCGCAACAGTAGGGGAGTTATCATTATAATTTGATACTCTTGTAATAAGATTGTTTGTGTATGTGAAATCCGTTGTGTAAAAACGGTATGGTGATGGTGTACCATTTATTAGGGTTGTGGATTCACTTTTTATTTTCACAATTTTATTTTGATCATAATAAAAATCATATATTGTAGTACTCTCGCCTACACACGTAATCCTTTTAGGTAATAAATTTTCAGTCGAAGAGGGGTCTGTAGTGTCTTCATTAATGGAACACCCAATAACTGTTATAGCAAGTAATAAATAAAGTAATTTTTTCATAATCAATTTTTTGTTAAAATGTAATAAATAAATAAGTTTTTTCATTGTTTTAATTATTAATGAACTACTAATACTTTTTTATCATTTTTTGAATAAAACTATTAATATATATTGTGTTTTTTTCCATTCGAAACTCTATTCCATTCCATTCAAAAGGTATCACAACGATTGAACCTATTTGTGTCCAAACGTTATTATTGTATTCATATCTTTTTATATTCCCTTCTCCATTAGGTTCACCTTGTATTTTAGATTCTAACAATGTTACTATATTACCATCTTCAGAAAGATGTATTCCTTGAAACTTAGTGCCAACTGCCCCAAAAGTTTGCCCTTTTTGATTCCATTGATTAGTATTTTCATCATATTTATAAACGTTAGCATATAAACCTTCTTGAATTACATTAAAAGAATTTTTACCGTAAGAAATAAATGCAATTGTATTAATAGACTCGTCAATTGCTAAAGAGCCTTGTTTTAGAGCAATTTTACTTCCATCACTTATTACATAAATTTCATTCCCTTTTTGAGTTGAAATACCATTATTGTAATCAAAAACAGTAATTTTTCCGTTACTATTTAGTCCGTCATAACCCCCTAATTCTGATTTAGCATAACCAGTAATTATATGGTTCATCGCAATTGAGTAATAGGGATTGTTACTTGAGTTAAGTTTACCTTCTAACTCCCAGGCACCTGAGTTTTTTTTATATACATTCTCATATGTTGCATATTTATTATTATCCTTTGATATAAGCAATGCAATATCTTGCCTAGAAAAGCTATTAGTTAGACTTGGCATTAATTGATAGTTGCCATCAATGAGTTGAAAGAAATATTGTTTAAAAGTGGTATATGATAAGGCCACCGCAATACTGCCGTCATAATTAAATGCAGATGGTCTAATATCACCTTCTCCGTTTGGTGATATGATAGGTGGATAATTTTTAATACCACTTTCAGTTACAGAATGGATATAAGCTTTTCCATCGAAAAAACTATCACCTGAGAAAAAATTACCATCACCGCTAATTTGACCAATCAAAATACTTCCTATTAAAGGATCATTATATGAATATAAAAAAACAGAGTTACTATTGCTATCCCCTCCAATACCTGAAATATTACCATCTTGTCCATCAACACCATCAACACCATCACAGATGAAGCGAGTTAATGAATTATCAACTTCATCATTTTCTAGTATGCTATTATTATTTATATCTATTCCTACTTCAATTTTAGTACCGCCAGTTTCACAATTAGGTCCTACAGGTTCTTCACTTATATTGATAAGACTTTTCAAACCTGTTTCTCCATCTGGTCCAGTTAAAGAGTCAATAAATTCCTGTTCTGTTCCTGTATTCCCTAAACCAATCCAAACTTCATAAGCTGATAAACCGATACCTCCATCTGGTCCAGTTAAAGAGTCAATAAATTCCTGTTCTGTTCCAAAGTTTCCTAAATCCAGCCAAACTTGGTAAGCAGATTTACCATCATCACCAATAGTGCCATTTGCACCATCTGCTCCATCTCCACCTCTTGGTCCTTGCGGTCCAACTAATGAATTTATAAAATCTTGTTGCGTTCCTCTGTTACCATTCGCTATCCATACATCGTATGCAGATAATCCATCCATCCCAGCTGGGCCAGGTTCTCCTGGATTTGCAGAGTGAAACGCAAAAGGCACATATGTAAATGGTTGGTTTGATAACTTTTCAAAGTTTGTACAACTTCCTGTTATATCTAAGTCTACTTTTAACGATTTAGTACTAGCACTCCATAATACATTGTTAAAACCAGAAGCATAACCTCCTGTTTGAGAATAAGTGCCTATTAATAGATTTACCATCCCAAAGCTATCTGTGGTAGTTTGTACTTCCTCTTGATACTCAGTAACGCCATTTTCATCTATAATATTAAACTTTAAACAAATTGAGCTATCTATCAAAGGGGAATAGGGGTTATCTTTTCCTGGAATTTGTTCTCCCTTTGGGTTATAAATAACTGCTTGATAAGTTATACCGCTACCTTGGGTAAAACCATAATTAAAAAGTAATAAAAACAGAAGGATTCTCATTTTAATTTATTGAAAATATAAGGTTAAACTGTATTTGATTGTTGTTGAAGTTAAGCTTTTGAGCTGTAGTATTTAATAATCCAAAATTTTTAGAAATACTATATCCAAGTCCAAAAGCAATATCATTTGTTATGTAATACCGAGCATCAATTCCTATTAGGGGTTTAACAAATAAACCTTTAAACTCATCACTAGACGTTAAACCGAAGGTTTGACCATTTATTTTTTGGTTTCCACTAATTATATGGTTTAAATTAACACCTGCATTAAGGTATAAGCT
>NZ_CEWOCJ010000048.1:0-3960 GCF_982512915.1 Flaviramulus sp.
AAATATTTTGTTTAAAATAGAAAAGGCTTTATCAATAAGATAAAGCCTTTTGTACTCAAGGCGGAACTAACCAAAATATGAAATTCCCTTATTTTAAAGGGGGTTTCAGAGGGTAAAAATTTTACTGACACCGAATTGGCCCCTTTTTAACATTATTTTAACTGTTTATGCGTTATTTGATGTTATTTAGCGCATTTTGGTAGTTAGCAAGGTGTTATAGCCAAAGTGGTAGTTTAGTTATGGAAATTTTATTAAATGTGCTTCCTCTAAAAAATGAAGATAAGTAACCACTGAATTTCTATGAATATCGCTAGTGCATTTTTACATGTGCAATATATTATCTTTTATGCACTTTAGTGTGTGCGTTTTAAATGATATTTACACAATTTTTTCGTTTTCTTTAATTTCATTAACATTCAATTCTGGTGTCTCTGAGGCTTTCAAGAATTAAATGATTTTCATTATACTCACTGATAAATTACCGCCTTAGCAGTAATAGATTAGTTTTTTTTGTCTTTTCACATATAAAACTAATACTATATCTTCAATTTACTGCCATAACAGTAATTAAATCAAATTTTTGAAAAAAAGATAATTTAAAATAAGTAAATTGTGTATTTTTACCGCCTAAACAGTATAAAATGAATGATTTTGATTTAGGCGCTTTCATAAAAGACCATCGAAAAAAAGCAGGACTTACCCAACTGGAACTAGCTAATTTAGCAGGAGTTGGTAAAACAACTGTTTTTGATATTGAAAAGAACAAAGAAACGGTACGATTAAATAATCTATTTGCAGTACTCCAAGTACTCAACATTAAAGTAGAATTCAAAAGTCCATTAACTAAATAATCATGAGACAAGCAATAATATTGGCTCACGGAAAAAGAGCTGGAATTTTAACAGAAGTAGCTGCCAACGACTATCATTTTGAGTACGATCAAAATTATGATGGTGAAGCAGTATCATTAACCATGCCCACTAATCAAAAAAAGTATAGCTACAAATCCTTCCCTCCCTTTTTCGAAGGGCTATTGCCCGAAGGTGTCATGTTGCAAGGTTTATTACGCATTGCCAAAATTGACAAAAAAAATTATTTCTCTCAACTAATTGCTACAGGAAACGATTTGGTAGGATCTGTAACAGTTCAATTATTGGAAAATGAATAGATGCCCCATTACATACAAATTATGCGGTACGAATACCTATAGCGAAAAAGGAATACGTATGATTGCTCCTAAATTAACGCACTTAAACAATTTACCTTATACAGCAGTAGAATTACGTCAAGAAGCCGCCAATAGAGCCAAAAAGTTATCCATTCAAGGCGTACAACCAAAGCTTAGCGCATCTGTTTCTATAGTGGATCAAGAATTTAAAATTGTTGATCAGTTTGGAACCTATATCATAAAGCCACAAAATGATTTATTCCCACAATTACCCGAGAATGAAGATGTAACCATGCGCATGGCAAAAGCGTTTGGTTTAGAAGTTCCTTTTCACGGCATGCTTTATGGCAAAGATGGTAGTTTATCTTATTTTATTAAACGTTTTGACCGCTATGGTAAAGGAAAAAAATGGGCTACAGAAGATTTTGCTCAATTAACAGGAAATACTAGAGATACAAAATACCGTTTTACGATGGAGAAACTCATTCCGGTACTTGACGAATATTGTTCATTCCCTGCTATCGAAAAAGCTGATTTTTTCAAAAGAATACTTTTTTGCTATGTTAGTGGCAATGAAGATATGCACTTGAAAAACTTTTCATTGATTACTAAAAATGGTAAAACAACACTATCGCCCATTTATGATTTCCTTAACTCTACCATAGCTATTAAAAATCCCGATGAAGAAATAGCGCTCAGCTTGAAAGGAAAAAAAAGTAATTTAAACTCAGCTTATTTTATTGACTATTACGCTAAAGAAAGGCTACAACTCAACGAAAAAACAATAACTTTAATTCTAGAACAAATGAAAAAAACATTTCCTGTATGGAAGGAATTACTTGAAATTTCTTTTCTTTCTGATGACATGAAAATAAAATATTTAAAGCTATTGGAAACTAGAATAGCAATGTTTGAGTAATTAGAAATTAATGTAGTGAATAAAAAAATTTCAAATTAATTTTTAATCTGAGAATTTAAAACTTAAACAGTTTAGCAGATACTGCCTTTGTTGTACTCTCGCTGCCGATTTTTTTAGTAATTGTTCCATATTGCATATTTGTATGTGCAATATGGGTTATTTTTTTGCATTTTTGGTGTGCGATTATTAAAAAATCTATAACTACTATACTAAACTATCAATCAAAGTGTATCCATAAATATGCGTACGATGATTTGGACAAGGTTCTTAATTTTTACAGATTCTACCAAAAAATTGTTTTAACATATAATTCTGGACAATATCAGATATCAATAAGGATTAATAAAAGTACGATAGACAATATTCTTTCAGAAAGAGAACTGCAGCTTTTAGAGGACACTCGTTTCAATAATAACCGTTTGGAAAGAGTAAAGTGGCCGTTTTTTGTTTTCATGCTATACAGGGTTATCCAATATAGATGTCAAGGAACTTACAAGCAATCAAATAACCTAAGGAATAGATAATAATAATTGGATATTCACTAAACGGGAGAAAACCAATGTAGCGGTCAAAGTTCCCATCTTGCCACAAGCTATGGAGGTTATCAATAAGTATAAAGAAGATTCAGATAAGAGAACAGGCAAGCCACTATTGCCATTAAGTTCAAACCAAAAAACAAACAGTTACCTAAAGGAAATAGCAACGGTAATTGGGACCTTCCATGTAGCAATACACACCTTTGCAACAACGTAATGCTTTCCAATGGAGTACCCATAGAAACCCTATCAAAAACTATTGGAACATACCAAACTTTCAACAATCCAAATTTACTCAAAGGTAGTGGAGACCAAAAACAAGCGAAGATGTACAAAACCTACTGATTAGATTTAAAACGAAAAAGCAACAATCACAGGCCATCAATTAAACCAATAATTTTTAAGGCTTAAAAAATAATTTCCTTTCAATATGCTCCTCATAAGGTAACGGGAGTATATTGAAAGGAAATTTTAATATTTGTATAAAAAAATGGTAGCCTTTATTCAGGACTGGTCATTGTTTGCTGTAAACTTTTTTAGTATTTTTTGTAATTTATCAAAATTTGTGATTCTAATATTATGACTTTTAGGATTAAAATTTAGTTTGTCATATAAAATAGTGTCAATTCCTAATTCATTTCCTGCTTTAATTTCTGAATTAGGGTCATCTCCAATGACAAGAATATCCTCAGGTTTTAAATCATATCGTTCTATAATATCTCTAAAAACATCTTTTTTGGTCTTATTGGAAATTTGAGGGTCAATTATATGAATTTCTTTAAAATCATTCTCAATATTTAATTGTTTTACCTTGCTTTGTTGCATGTTAGTAAATCCAGTAGTGACTAAAAACTTTTTATATGGCATTTTTCTAATTTCTTCATAGTCTTCAAATGTGCTCATTTTCATAGTGCAAACCGTGTTTTCGAGCATTTCTAAACCATTTTTTAATAGTTTTTCACTAAAACTGTATTCTTCTGCAACTATTTGAAAAGGTTTACGCATTATAGCTTTTTTTATCAATTCTATATCTCCTGAAAATTCTCTATTTTTTTCAATCAACTGAAACAAAGGTTCGAATAATTCAAGACCAATTGAAGATACAGGATAAATCGTATTGTCTAAATCTAAAATTAAAATTTTTTTATTCATTCTTTTCGTTTATATAAGTTTACAGCCAATGTTTATGTATAAAATTGTGGTTTTTTAGGTGGTTTTAAAGTTTCATAGTTCATTTCTGTTTCCATTCACAATTTCATTTTCTATTTATCAAATGATGTCTGTTTGAATTTCTTATGGCGAGATGTGCCCTTCTCCTTTCGTGCAAATTATCTATT
>NZ_CEWOCJ010000049.1:0-3532 GCF_982512915.1 Flaviramulus sp.
ATTCTTTAACCCTTCAATTTCTCTTTGATTGGCTGGCATATTGTAAAAATAAAGAATTTTTTCTGCTAATTTTTTAATATCTCCTTGAGGAAAAAGCAAATCTGGGAAGCCGTTTAACACATAACGAATCCCAGAAATATCTGATCCTATAACAGGTAAGGCCATGCTCATCGCTTCTAATAAAGCAACTGGCAGTCCTTCTCTTTTACTAGTAATAATATAAATATCAGCATTATTCAGATACTTTTTTATGTTTAACTGTTTTCCTAAAAATAGCACCTGATTATTAAGTTTTAACTCCTCTGTCAAATTTTGTAAAAAACGCCCATAATCATTTTGATTATCACCAATAATAGACAATTCAATATCATCTTTATGGATAAAATGCATTGCTTTCATAATGTCTTCAATAGCCTTTAGAGGGACTAAATTGGCAACCACTATAATTTTAAATATTTCTTTATTCTTCGGAAGAATACTATTATCGGGTTTAAGAAAATTAGTGTCTATACCGAATGGAATTATTGACTTATTTTTTATACTTGGAAAAAAAACTTCCATGCCTTGATTTGTTGTTATAATATAACTAGATAAAAAACTTCTAATTTTCCAATGAATACCACCCCAAGACATTGATTTTTTTGTGTAAATATATTTTACTCCGGCCAAACGAACCGCCAATGCTTCTGTCCAATCGCTACTCCAATGCCAAGAATGTACCAAGTTATAATGATTATTCTTAATGAATTTACGAAATGGATTAATTCGAATAAACAAAGTAAAATAAGGTCGATACGATTTTTTAAATTCTAATAAATGAATAGGTAACCCTAATGCTTCAACTTCTTTGAAAAAAAAACCTCTATTGTGTTCACACGCTATTTCTACTTGAAAAGTAGAAGCATCTAAATGTTTAGCTAAATCATAAACAACTTTTCCACTTCCAGAGGTGTCAAAATTAGAAATAGTGAATAGTATTTTTATTTTATTCTTCTCCATAACTGAAAAAAGGGATTGAACTTTATGTGCGAAACTGATCGATTTATTAGTAAACTAATTTTATTAAAAAGGAGAGAACTTAATTTAATATCTTGTATTCGTTCATCATTAGTTAGTTCTGCAAATTGATAACCTGCTTGATGCAATATTAAAATATTTTTATTGATATTATAATTTAATTGGTTAATTGCAACTTTATTATTTTTTACTAATCTATCAGCATATAGATTTTTCCACAAATTGAAATAGGAAAGCAAGGCTCCGTTTTTTTCTTTATTACGAGTAGAAATGGTTGACTCAGGATGTCTTAAATAAAAATTATACACTTTATTATAATAAAAACCTTTTGCAAAAAGACCTAATTTGATGAATAAAAAAGCGTCTTGTCCAGTTTTAGATGTGTGAAAGCCTCCCAAATACTCAATCATCTCGCGTTTGGCTAAAACTGCCCCTGGGCCTTGAAGATAATATAAATTTTTTAACCAAATTAATCCTGCTTGAGGCGGTAAAATTATTCCCTCTTCCAAACCTTCTAAGGGCTGTAACATTGTTCTTCCGTCTGTATATTTACGTTCTGTACGACATAAAACATAATCAACGTCAAACTGTT
Organism: Flaviramulus sp.; assembly: GCF_982512915.1. Lineage (NCBI taxonomy): Bacteria > Pseudomonadati > Bacteroidota > Flavobacteriia > Flavobacteriales > Flavobacteriaceae > Flaviramulus > Flaviramulus sp. The sequence goes on from NZ_CEWOCJ010000049.1 coordinate 1,610, forward strand.
CTATTATTTTTATATCTTCTTCTAATTTTCTTGGATCAATGTGGTCGTCACTATCAATAAAAGTAACATACTTTCCAATTGCACTTTTTAATCCTGTATTTCTGGCATAACCTGAACCTTGGTTTGCCTCCGTTAGAATTTTATAATCCAAATTGGTTTTTGGAAGTAACTCCTGTAAAACTTGAAGTGAATTATCCGAAGAATTATTGTCTACAAAAATCATTTCAAAATCTTGAAATGCATAGTGATGTAAGTTATTTATAAAAGAGGGCAAAAAAGCCTCAGCATTGTATACTGGGGAAATAATACTGATTTTTTTTTTCTTAATCTTGTTCATATTTTTTATTTAAGAAAAAAACTTGTTTTAAAATAATTATATCATAAAAATGATATCTTCACAAGGTTTTTCTTTTAATCAAAACACTTAATCTATAAGTAGTCAAAAGTAAAAAAGATAATTGAAACTTTCGTTCAAATAGGTTTTAATAATTTAGTAAAGATAGAGAGCTTCCAATTTCTCCCCTAGAATCTTGCTTTCAAAGTTGTCAATTACAAAATCATAACCATTTTGACCCATTATTTGAATTAATTCTGGTTTATCATATAGTAAATTTAATTTTTCAACATAACAATCTTCTTTATTTTCTTCTACCAAAAAACCTGTTTCATTTGGAATAATGCCATATTTTATTCCGCCCACATCAGCCGTGACAACAGGTAATTTAAAAAACTGTGCTTCTTGCAAAACCAATCCTTGAGCTTCAGAGCGTTTCGTAACTTTTTCTGAAATACCTGGCAGTAAAAAAACGCTTGATCTTGCCATCGTTTGAAAAACTTTTTCTTGAGGTAATGCCCCATAAAAAACAACTTGTTTCTCAATTTGTAGTGATTTTGCTAATGTAATCAATTCATCTTTCATTTCGCCATTACCAATAACATGTAAAATACAGTTTTTTCGACCCGAATCTATCATTTTTTTTAGGATTCGCAAAGCTCTATCAGGTCCTTTCCAATCGATTAATCGGCCACAAAAGACAATTTGGAATGCAGAATTATCTTTTTGTTCATTTGCAAACTGGACTAAATAATTATTTTTAAAGCTCTCTGGTATTAAATGAACATTTTGCACTGATGGATTTACTTGTTTCAAAATGACTTGCAAATAGATTGAGTTAACAGTAAACCCATGAAAATACTTAAAAACGCCTTGATATAATTTTTTATAATATTCCACCTTTGAAGGTGTCAAATCAGAACCATGAAAAGACAAAATTGCTTTTGGAATGAAACAAATTCCTAAAGCATATGCATCAGCTACTTTCTTTCCATTAAAACCAAAATGGCAATGCACAACATCAAAATTATCTTTAAAAAGTAAAATTGGCAAATCATAATACGTTTTTAAAATCGGAATCGAAGTCTTTATTTTTAATGGATTTAAGAGAGCTCTTAATTTAGAAAAATCTATTCTTTTTCGATATTTTCTAAAAAAGACAAAAGCCTTTTGAAACACTTTCAATTTAGAAGAATAATTTTTAAAATGTGCTACTGTTTTCTTTTCTAATTGATAATCAACAAACAATTGATGTACAACAGCATTTTCTGGTTGAATGTATGTAAACACCGTTACTTCAAATCCACGATCAAGTAAATCCGTAATTTGATTTAAAATAAACGTCTCCGTAACCGAAGGAAAAACGGTTACTATAACAAGTATTTTAGGTTTTAGTGACATCAACAAAGTTTATATTTTAACAAAAAGGTAAAAATAATTTTTATTATCGAATAGCCTTCGTAATCAAACAATTATTTGTTAAAAAGTTTTAACATTATTACTATTCAAAAAACGAATAGCCTTTTCCAAATAATTTAAATGTAATTATTCCAAAACTCATTTTAAGAATGGATAAATAACTATTTGAT
>NZ_CEWOCJ010000050.1:0-2984 GCF_982512915.1 Flaviramulus sp.
AAAACATATTCTTAAAAAGCATTCCTTCATTTGCTAGTTTATCAATATTTGGAGTGGGGGCAACTTCAGATAGAAAACCATTGTAAGCACTAATGGCAGCTAATGCGTGATCATCTGTCATTATGAATAAGATATTGGGTTTTTGTTTATTTAAAACCTCTTGTTTTTCAACAGTTTTACAACTAAAAACTGATAGTAATAAAAGGGTTAAAACACTATATTTTTTCATAATTATTTAAGTATTAATTAAATTTTGATTCTTTTCTTTAAAATAATGTTTTTACTTGACTTCCCAATTAGTATTTCGAACTCTCCTGGTTCTACTTTCCAATCTTTAGAAACTTCGTCCCAAAAAGCAAAAGCACTCTCCATCAAATTAAATTCGATAGTCTTTTTTTCTCCTTTTTTAAGATAAACTTTCTTAAAATCTTTTAATTCTTTTAAAGGTCTATCAACAGACGATTTTATATCTCTAACGTAAAGTTGTACTATATCTTCACCATCAAAATCACCACTGTTTTGTATTTGTAAAGTAACCTTTGCACTATTATTTTTAGTGCTTATTTTTAAATTAGAATACTTAAAACTAGTATAACTTAAACCATACCCAAAAGGAAATAGTGGTTCTATTTTATATTTATCAAAATATCTATAGCCTACATAAATACCTTCTTTATATTCGTTTCTTTCTTCAATTGAATAAAAATCTTTTGGATATTGATCTAATGATTTTGGAAATGTTATGGTAAGTTTTGCACTAGGATTTACTTTACCAAACAAAACATCTGCCAAAGCATTACCACCTTGTTCTCCTGGATACCAAGACATTAATACCGTAGAAACATTTGGCAACCAGTTTCGCATGTCAATTGCACTACCTGCAAAAACAGCAACAGTAGTATTTTTATTAATTTTTGCAATTTCATTAATTAAATTTTCTTGAGCTGGATATAATCTTAAATGATTTCTATCACCTGCTTCTCTCTCTGCCATATGTCCAGAAAGTCCAACTGTTAAAATCACTGCATCTGACTCTTTGGCTAGTTTTTTTGCTTGCTCTAACCAAGCAACGTTTTCATAATCCCAACCCAAACGAAAATCTGCACGATGATCAGTTCTAGCATATTCTGCTCTAATTTTATATTCTTTGCCTTGTTCTAATTCGATAGAACCCATTCCAACCCAGTCTGACCAACTTCCTTTTTTATTTGAAGCAATTAATTGATCATTAATATATAGTTTTGCACTACCAGAAGAATTTCTAATGCTAAAGGTGAAGTTTCTTGATGCGGGTGCTGTTAGAATCCCTGTCCATTGCACAGAAAATCTAGAGGTGATATTTTTTTCCATGCCAGCCTCTGGCACATCATCTTCTGACATCCATTCTTTGTAAATAACCTCATCAACCTCAGTTTTAATTATTTGACGCTCATTAGAATCATTATTATAATAAGTTGCTTGTAAACCTGGTTTTCCATTTTCTGTCTTAAGATACTTAACAGGAATAACTCCACACCCCTCTTCTGCATAATTTCCTGGAGCATAAGTTACTTCAATACCTTTATTTGCATTGTTTTTAATTCCTTGAAAAGGCGTTAGCATTAAATCTTTTTTAACATCTACATAAGCACTGCCTCCTCCTTGAAATAAATGAGGATTATAATTCCCATTATTGTAATGGATGCCGTAATTACCATTGGGTCCGATTACTGCTATTTTTTTAATTTTATCTAAACTAAGGGGTAATATTTTATCATCATTTTTTAATAAAACCATACTTTTTGCTGATGCTTCTCTGGCTATTTCTAAATGTTTTTTATTGTGTAAAATAGATTTATCTAGAGATGGTTTAGTATCAAAAGCACCAGACCAAAACATACCTCTTAACAGGTTTCCTATCATTTTATCAATCGTTTGTCCTGTTACTTCTCCATTCTTTACTGCGTCTATTAAATTTTTTCCATACCAACGTTCTCTGGGCATTTCCAAATCCAAGCCTGCATTTGCTGAATTAGCTGTAGAATGCGTACCACTCCAATCGGACAAAACAAATCCTTTAAACCCCCAATCTTCTCTTAATATTTTAGTCAATAAAAAAGGGTTTTCGCAACTATACACGTCATTCACTTTATTATAGGCACCCATAACACTCCAAGCCCCACCTTCTTGAATTGCTTTTTTAAAGCCAGGTAAATATATTTCGCGTAAGGCACGTTCACTAACAATAATATTTAATTTGTGTCTATTAAACTCTTGATTATTACAAACAAAATGCTTTAGATTTGCCATTACTTTTTGACTTTGTAACCCCAAGACGTAGGCTTTGGCAACCTCTCCGTTTAAAAAAGGATCTTCGGTAAAGTATTCGAAACTTCTGCCACCTCTCGGATCTCTAATAATATTCATTGCTGGTCCTGCATTTGCTTGACCACCAGAAGCTTTCATTTCTGTCGCCATTGCAGCGTTTATTTTGTATATTAAATCTGTATCCCAAGTACTTGCTTGAGCAATAGAAACAGGAAAATAAGTCCCCATTTCTTTAGGTTGATTTGGGCCAAACCATCCTTTAAAAGCATAAGGACCGTGTTCTATTTTAAATCCGGGAATATTTAATCGTTTTATACCATCTGAACCAATTACGCCCTTTTCAGGAATTTTATCTCCTGTTACTAGGTCTATTTTTTCTTCTAAGGTCATTCTAGACAGTAAATCATTTATCCTTTTTTCAATTTCTAAAGTTGAATTTTGATACGGTAATTTTTCTTGTGATATTGTCATATTACTTAGCAACATTAAAATAGCAACAGTATATAATCTCATAAATGTTTTTTAGTTTTATTTAGGCATTTCAGCATTTTTACCCCATTCTTTATTCGGTAGTTCTCCTAATTTCAATGTCAAAGTTGCACCATCCATAATTTGTTGATGGGAAATAAATGGACTATTTATCTCTTTTCCATTTATAAATGCTTTTTGGATGTATT
>NZ_CEWOCJ010000051.1:0-2628 GCF_982512915.1 Flaviramulus sp.
ATATGGTAAAAGGTAGTTATACTAAATTGACGAAGCTGAATGATGATTATAAGTTAACCACTTATTAATAGAAATTAAAAAATTAAAAACGAACTGCCAACAATGGCTAAAACGTTCATAGCCAGCAAAAGCTGGCTACGCCGTTTAGCCGAAACCGTTAGTGACAATTAGAAAATAAAAAATCAGTAGTCATATGGAAATTACTGTTCTACCAAAAGATTTGAAAATAGATGAGTCTAAAAACTTACAGTTATACAATTATAGAAGAACTGAAGATATTCAAAAAACTAAAATAAATCTATCTAAAAATACAATCAGTTTTTTAAGAACGGGTACTAAAGAAGTTATTGGAGACGACAAAACAGTACAGATAGAAAATGAGCATTTTGTTATTATGAAATCAGGTAATTGCTTAATGACAGAAAAAATTTCAGATTCTTTTAAAGTTTACCAAAGTATTTTATTCTTCTTTTCAGATGAAGAAGTATTACATTTTTTGGAGAAATACAATCAATTTTCATCAAACTTAAAGAATCACAAATCTTTCTATATTTTCGAATACGATAACTTCGTGCAAAATTTTGTTGATAGCCTTGAACAAGTTCTAAAACTTCCTAAAAAGATTCAAGGCAATATTTTGAAGAATAAATTTGAAGAAATTATGCTTTATTTAATTCATCGGAATAATGCAGATTTTTTAAATTCATTGGTACGAAATATAGATGATAAAATAAGCAGATTAACCAACATTACAGAAAATAATAAATATAATAAATTGAATTTAGAGGAGCTTGCTTTCTTATGTAATATGAGTGTCTCCACTTTCAAACGAGAGTTTTTTAAACGCTATCAAAGCACACCAATGAAGTGGTTTAATGAGCAGAGATTAAATCACATTGCATTTATACTCAAAACAAATAAAAATCGCCCAATTGAAGTATACGAAGATGCGGGATACGAGAATTTTTCCAATTTTGTACAAGCATTTAAAAAGAAGTTTGGAATGACTCCAAAACAATATCAAATTCAAAATTGAACATTTTTAAATACTTTTTGAACATTATAAACTACCGTACCAAAGTGATTTGCCCTTAAATTTGTAGTATTAAATCATTAAAAGAATAATATCATGTTCAAATCAATTTTTATTACGGTCGTAGCTTTGATTTTTAATTTTAATCTTTCTGGTCAAGATGCTTTTACATTAGAAAGTAAGACTTTAGGAGGAAATTCAACAGCTATGGAAGAGTTTAATGGCTTTGGTTGCACAGGAGAAAATACTTCACCTCAATTATCCTGGTCAAATGCTCCCGAAGGAACAAAAAGTTTTGCAATTACAATGTACGATCCTGATGCACCTACTGGAAGTGGTTGGTGGCATTGGGTAGTTTTCGATATTCCAAGCGATGTGAATAATATACTTGAAAATGCAGGAAATATTGAAAAAAGGTTAATGCCTAAAGATGCTATCCAAAGTTTAACAAACTATGGAGTACCAGGATACGGAGGTCCTTGCCCTCCAGAGAATCATGGAATTCACCAGTACATAATTACGGTTCATGCACTTAAAGTAGATAAGTTGGGATTAGATGCAAATACAAATCCTGCAATCGTTGGATATTATCTTTGGAATAATACAATTGCAAAAGCAAGTATTGTTACTTATTATGAACGAAAAAAATAAAACTGTCACTAACAATGGCTAAAACGGCAAGTGGGGCTATGCGCCCCACCTGCGTTTAGCCGAGACCGTTAGCTTTCATTTAAAAAACAAAATAGTACATATTGAATAATAAGATTGCATTAGTAACTGGAGTAAGTCGTTTTAAAGGAATTGGACGAGCAATTTGCTGTGAATTAGCGAGCAAAGGATTTGATATTTTTTTTACTTATTGGTTACCATACGACAAAACAATGCCTTGGGGTGTTGACGAAGACGAACCTGAGAAAATCTTGAAAGAAATTTTAGCATTTGGTGTTAGATGTGAAAAGATAGAGTTAGACTTATCAAGCGAAAAAGCATATCTACAACTGTTAACAGCAGTTGAGAGTAAATTAGGCAATCCATTAATACTTGTAAATAACGCTACATATAGCACTGGAACAACGATTAACAGTTTGACAGAATCCGAATTAGATAAGCATTATGCGATAAATTTAAAGGCAACAACTTTATTGACTTTAGAATTTATTAGACAATTTAAATTCAATAAAAATGGTAGGATAATAAACCTAACCTCTGGACAATCATTAGGTCAAATGCCAAACGAAATAGCCTATGCAATTACAAAAGGAGCAATTGAAACATTGACTTATACCTTGAGTCAAGAAATTGCTATAAAGGGAATTACAATTAATGCTGTAAACCCTGGACCGAATGACACAGGTTGGATGAACAAAGCATTAAAAAGCGAACTATTAAATCAATTTCCAATGAATCGTATAGGTGAACCAAAAGATACAGCAAAACTGATTGGTTTTTTAGCCAGTGAAGATGCTGAATGGATTACCGGACAAATAATTCATTCCGAAGGTGGATTTAAGAGATAAATGAAAAACGAAAAGCTAACACTGTATATGAAATCATAGCACCCTATCGGGAGGCTACGCTTCATATACTAAACGTTA
>NZ_CEWOCJ010000052.1:0-2467 GCF_982512915.1 Flaviramulus sp.
TATTAATTTTATATTTAAAAAACAAATATGCAATAATGTAACCTTTTATTATCACGCCTAGCCGTGAAATTACAATTATCATGCGTAAAAGTGAATTTTAAACTTCTATTTTAGGGTTATTTGATGATTTAATTGCTTCTAACAATAATGAAATTTTCTTGTATTTAGATTCTTTAATTTCGAAATATTCATACATTCTTCGTAATGAGGAGCCTATTCCATCTACACTCATATAAGCCTTATCGGCTATTTCTTTATTGCTAAGTGCGGGGTCTTCCAATAATATTGTTAAAACCTTCCAATCGGTTTCATTTAATTTTCTGCTAATAGAATGCTCTATTTTTTCTCTCACCAATTCAAATTTACTTGAAACAACCAATAATTCTTTATTTGCATTATTTTTAAGTTTCTCAATTTCATCTAATAGTAAATCTCGTTTCGCTTGATTTTTCTTAATGTGAAAACGGAAGTAAAAAAATAAAATCAGAAATATTAACACACCAATCAGAATAAGAAAAAAAATTGATTTTATTTGTTTTAATTTTAATTGTGCTTCTTTTTTGTTGGCCAATAATTGATTGTCAAATAGTTTAGCTTTATAATCAGCTTGTAACGCATCACTAAGAATTGCGGTCTTATTTTTATCTATTAAAACACTATCTGCATATATCAAATATTGCTCACTCATTTGCAATGCTAGTTCGAATTGTTTTTGTTTTTTGTAGCAATTATATAATAGTTGAAACAATGCAGATTTATAGGATTTATTTGTTCCCTTAAGTATTGGTTCTTTTAATTCTTGAGCTATACGAAAAGCTTGTGCGACATCATAATCTAAAACCAGTTCAGCTTTAAAAAGTTTAAAAGAAATGATTCTGTCATTATTACCTGTTTCGGTGAGTATTTTTATTCCTTTCTCTATCATTATACTCGCACTATCAGTATTGCCGTTACTTTTATAGAAATCTGCAATATGATAAAAATATTCTGGAAGATAGTATACATCATTTTTTGCTTTTAATAAGGAGTATGCTTTCTCAAAATTTTCTTTGGCAGTTTTAGTTTGCCCAATTTTAGCATAAATAATTGCTGTATTTAGCCAAAGAAAACCAGCTTTTTCTTGAGCTCCTTCTTTTCTGTAAATAGTAATTGCATCATTGTAGTTTGGCAAGGCTAGTTCATATAATTCTACAGACTGGTATATTCCAGCAATGTTATTTAAAACATCAGCAATCCTCATATTATTTTTTTGTCTTTTAAATAAGGATAAGGCATCTGTATAATTATTAATAGCAGACTGGTAGTCCCCTTGGTCCTGAAACAAAGCGGCAAGATTGTTTTTTGTAGAAGCTAATCCATTGTAGTTTTTCAATTCAGTATAAATGCCCATTACTTCTTGTAGTACCGAATTTATCTTATCTAATTTATATCCAAGCATATAAAAAACAAATGCTTTTTCATTTAGGGCTAGAGCTTCTTCTTTTCGATTCTTTTTTTTTTTAGCTAATTTATAATGAAATTCAGCAAGTTTTAAAGAACTATCTGGGTCGCTTTGCGTATAATTGTCATAAAAATCATTAATAGCCTTAAATCGAACGGCATCTTGTAAAGATTTATTTTCCCAAATAATTTTTAATGATTCACTTTTATCCTGAGAATAAGTCAATGATATGTTAGCAAAGAGCAGAATGGTTATTATAAGTTTTATCTTTTTCAAATTATTTTTTTCTAAATTATTTCAAATATATCAAATTTAAAATAATTAAAACAGGATTATTTTTTTTAATATTAAAGGAGTATATTTACTTGATACAAGAGTTTCATGTCTTCTGAAAAGCGGTTCGACATTAACATCGTTTGGAGTACAAAAAGCTTCAAACATTGTTTGGAGCTTTTTTTTTTAAATACTTTTTTTATACATTTATGGCGTTTTTATAAAACACTAATTTTAATAAACAAATCATGAAAAAACAAAGTTTACTTATTACACTTTTTTGTATTTCCTCTAGTTTATTTGCACAAGAACCAAGCAGTAAAGCAGATATTACTGTTTCTCCTTATTATTTATTTTCTAGTCCTTCTCATTATGGCTTGAGCTTTGAGTTGAACAAAGGAACCTTATTTGGAACGGGTGGAAATTCTTCTATTTTACAAGTTGCTTATGGAACAATGACTTATGAAGTTGGAAATGCTGAATCAGATGGAACAGGTTATATAATTGAAGTTGGTAGTAGAGGCTATTTTAAAGAAAAAGACTTTGGGGTATATACTCAAAATACACTTGCTTACGGTAACATTCAATTTGAAGAGCAAGGTTATAAAGGAACGTATTCATACTTTAGTTTTCTTAATCCAACTGTAGGTTATAAGTTTAAATTTGGTGAAAATTTATCAATTTGTCCAAGTATTGGAGTGCAATGGGTTATTCAGATGTAAGCTTCAGGGTTTGTAAATAATAATTATGTTG
>NZ_CEWOCJ010000053.1:0-2030 GCF_982512915.1 Flaviramulus sp.
ATAATAATGATAGAAGAAATAATTTTCACATTACAACTAATTCAAATAGATTTTTAGGTATAGGCGTTTAGACCTCCCTTGTTATATATTGACTTTATTGACTTTTATTCAAAAAAAACCATTTTTTTGATTAACACATCGAAGATTGTACCCATATTTGACCTTCTGTTGTATCTAAAATGATATTCATTTAGATAATCTTGCATATATTCTTTGCTACAATGATGATGAATTCCTCGCAACCAGCCTTTGATATTCATAATATGTAAATGCAATTCTTTGAAGTTCTTTCCATCTTCTGATGCTACTTGTTTTAGTTTTAAAAACTCTTTTTTCAATGGTGCATATCCTTTCCAATTGTCAGTTATTAATTCTGCATCTTTTGAGACATATTTTCTTAAAAAAGAACCTAACTCCTTTGCAGATGAATTTTCAATAACCTCAGCATATGCTCTACCAACCCCGCCTTCTAATATTTCCAATGCAAGAACTATTAACTTTTTAGCTCCTTTACTTCTTCCTCTTTTTCCTTCTTCCGGTCCACCTACAACAAACTCATCTGCGTGAATAATCCCTGTTAACGGGCTTTTAAGACTGCTTTTCATTACTCGTTGTACTTTTTGTTTAAATGCCCAACAGGTTTTTTGCCTCAATTCAAATTCATTACTCAATTCCATGGAAGACATTCCTTTTTTCTTTGTACTAACTTTGAAAATAATATGAAATGCAATTAATATAGGAAACTTAAGTTTCTCAAACATTGTATTTACCGTAGGGCTTTCATCATATTTGCATTTTAAACATCTTCTTGAAAATGGCTTTTTGCCACTATAATATTTGTCATTATTACATTTTTTACAAAAATATCCTTTTTCCCATTTAATTGAAGAAAGGTATTCGTAACAGTCTAAATCTTCTTTAAATCGCTTGTTAAATGTAATTGAATTCACTCCTGTAAATTTTTCCCTTGTACTCATTTGACAAAGGTAATTCTAATTCTTATGTTGGGCGACCTAAACGCCTATACCTATTATTTAAATTCCACATTGAATTTGAAAACATGAAGTATCATCCAATATTCTATTCAGCAATAAGAACTATTTCTCGAATGATTCCTTTTGATCCAATATCTTTTCTTTTTAATGAAAATCAATATATGTGGCATGAAACACTATCAAAAACAAAAACAGTAAAAAAAAGCGAATAACACCGTGTAAAGCTAATAACTAATTATTTGCTTAATTGATGTAACGGCATATTTGCAAATCCGCCAAATTTTTTAATTTGGCTTATTGATAAAAAAAGTAATAATAAAATTAAAAAATTGGCTTGTGCTTAACTGAAAAGTAATCACTATTTTTCTATTCAGTATTTAGTATCTACACACGTAACTAACCATACAAAAAGCGTGAGTCATCATATAAAGAACGAATGTCTTATCAAGTAAAAAACACTCTGATTTTAAATCAGAAAGAATTTGGCATAATAAAAACAACAAAAGAAGGGTTGGTAAAACCAGAAGATTTTGGGATTAAGACTAAATATCGTTCATCTATTCTCATGAGAGGATATTTGACTTGCTACAAAATTGATTCAGACTCAAATCTTATTCTAAATAATTTTTACGTTAACGTAAATATGAATGATGATATAAAATTCATAAATGGCATCCCACCTCACATTTCATCAAAAACGGATATTGAATCAGGAACAACATTTAGAGAATATAGAAATCTCAACTTTCTGGTTGAATATTCAGGATATATTTTAATTGGACATAAAATCATAAAAGACTTAGATACAAAATAGAGACTTTATGGTGCTGATTATGAAGAAGTCTTTGAATAAAATATAAAAAAAGGTAAATTACGCGAGATTTTAAGAGTCTATTGGATAAGCTTCAGGTATTTTATCTCATAAGTGCGTGAGAAAAAGTCATATTTCTTTTTTTTATTAAATCTATTCCATTATTTATTTCTTATTTTTTCATTTTTTATTTTTTTTTTATCTCTTTTTATTTATTTATTTTT